>NZ_JANMZH010000495.1:0-41366 GCF_031383065.1 Microcoleus sp. OTE_8_concoct_300
TTTCTTTTTAGACGAACCGACTTCAGGACTCGATCCGGGTTTGGATAAGAAGATGATGCAACTGCTGCGAAAGTTGGCAAATCAAGGCCGGACGGTGATTCTGGTGACTCACGCGACGGCAAATATCACGATGTGCGATCGTATTGTTTTTATGGGTCGCGGTGGACGCCTTTGTTACTTCGGCCCGCCTAGGGAAGCCCTCGATTTTTTCGATGTCAAAACTGGCGATTTTGCTGACATTTACAACGAATTAGAAACAGGAGAAACCAACGTTCAAAGCTGGGCCGAAAAGTTTAATAAATCTCCCTACTATCAGCGCTATATTGTCAACCACTTCAGCACAGGCAAGGCTAATGCAAAAACGCCTTCAGCACCTTCTGTACCAAAATCTCAATCTTTTGTAAAACAACTCGTTTTGCTCGCCCAGCGCTATTTTCAACTCGTTTCCCGCGACTTGGTTAACTTGAGTTTAGCTCTTTTAACGGCTCCGATAGGCATTAGTTTGCTGCGGCTAGCCGTCAGAGATAAAGACCCATTAATTGGCGCACCGGAGGCAACTTTAGCACCTTTAGCGCTCAGAGTTTTGTTTGTATTTACCTGTGCGGCGATTTGGGTAGGACTGGCAACTTCTCTGCAAGAAATTGTTAAAGAATCTGCTATTTATTTGCGAGAACGTTTGGTCAATTTAGGATTGTTTGCTTATTTAGGTTCAAAAATTTTTATACTTTCTGGTTTGGCAGTATTGCAAACACTGTTAATGGTAGGAGTTATTCTGATTGCTTTTAAATCCCCCGAACCGAGTTTTATTTCCTGGCCTGTGGGAGCAAGTATTACCACTTTCCTAACTTTAATGAGCTGCATAAGCCTTGGATTAGTGGTTTCCGCGATTGTTAAAAATAGCTCTCAAGCTAACAGCGCTTTGCCTCTATTACTGTTGCCTCAGATTATTTTTTCTGGAGTTTTGTTTAAGATGGAAGGTGCAGCGAGCACATTTTCTTGGCTGATGTTAAGCCGCTGGTCTGTGGGTGCTTACGGCTCTTTAGTTAATGTGAATGGGATGGTTCCCGCGCCTACTACATTACCGGATGGGAGTACGCTTCCTCAGCCATTTGAGCCTACTCCTGTTTACGATGCCACGTGGGAAAATTTGGGTTTAAATTGGGCTATTTTGTGCGTGCATATTTTCGTTTATTTGATGTTGACTCTGTGGTTGCAGAAGCGGAAAGATATTCTATGAATTATTGGCTGATGAAGTCGGAACCAGATGTTTACAGTATTGCGGACTTGAAGGGCGATCGCACTTCGATTTGGGATGGCGTTCGCAACTATCAAGCGCGCAATTTTATGCGAGAAATGTGTCGGGGAGATTTAGTATTTTTTTACCATTCTAATACTCAAATACCGGGTATTGTCGGCTTAATGCGCGTTGTGGAAGCTGGGATTGCCGATCCGAGTCAGTTCGATATGAATAGCGAATATTATGACCCTAAATCGCCCTTTGATGCTCCTCGCTGGCAAACTGTGAAAGTGGAGTTTGTTGAGGAGTTTGCTAAGTTAATATCTTTGGATGAACTGAAACAAAAGTTTAGTGCTGATGAGATTTTGGTGGTGAGGAAAGGCAATCGGTTATCGGTGATGCCGGTATCTGAAAGTGCGGCACAGAAGATTTTGAAGATGAAGTAGGAGAAAAGAGGGAAATCGATCCGGATGTCGATGTATAGTGATAATATGAGATTTAAACTGATTATATTATTTGGAGTTTTCGATGATTAGCCGTGACCTGTCCGACCTGCAATCTGAAGTCCAAGAATACTACAAGCAACTCGCTGGCCGGGAAAAAGGGAAACGGTTGGCACGCTTTGAAGACAAGGAACTGCTTCAGCAGCAGATTGACGAACTCAAAATAGACATCCGTAGGGTTGAACGAGAGTATTGGCTGCGCTGGCAGGCGGAAATTGCCCGATTGACGATTCCCGAAGCGGATGCGGAAATATTTGCGAGTGAATTGGTGGGGGAAGTGGAAATTCTGCAGATTGAACCTGCGGTTCAGAGTAATGCTGAATTGATGAAGGTGTTACAGGAAATCAAAGCGGAATTGAGTAAGCCGGGAATTCCGGCGGCGGGAAAACTCAAAGCAGCGATTCCGTTGTTTCCGGGAGTGATTTCCTATGAGATGGAGTTGGATACGGAAGGATTGTTGCGACGGGTATTTCCCACGTTGTGTAGCTTGGCAGACAAAATAAAAAAGTAACGCCCTCCGAAACACCCCCAATTTCGGAGGATAAGCCGCAAAGGACAACAAGGCTTTGGCTAGTTGCAGGGGCGATGGGATTATTGAGTCTCGGTGGTGGCGGTATAGGTTTGCATTTTCTACAACCTCAGTTATCACCTCTATGTCTGATACAACAGTGCGAACAAAAAACCCAAACTGTAACGGTTTTGTTAGCGGAGTTTGATGGGGTGGATGCGAAAAATTATCGCGTCACAGAAACGATTTTACAGAACTTGCAGGATGCAACTAAAAATTACCCAACCGTGAAAATTCTGCCCCTAAAACAAGCGATTAGTCAGCAGGAAGGTAAAGATAAAGCGCGGGAATTGGGCAAGAATAAAAATGCGGATATTGTGATTTGGGGTTCCTATGGCAAGACGCAGCAGAAAGCAGCAGTCAGCGTGAATTTTGAGATTCTTTCAGCAGCAAAGGATTATATCGATGTAGGTAAGCAAGTGCAGGGAGAACCTCGCAACATGGCGGTGGCTTCGCTAGAAAGTTTTGAGATACAAGTCAATTTAGCCGAGGAGCTGAAATATTTAACGTTGGTGACATTGGGGGTGTCTGCTTATGCAGCGGATGATTGGGATAATGCTATTAAGCAACTAACGGCAGCACTTTCAGTGGCTAAACCAAATAATGCTGCACTTGACCCAACCGCTATCTATTTCTATCGCGGCAATGCTTACTACAAGCAAAAGGAATACGATCGCGCCATTGAGGATTACAATCAAGCCCTTCTACTCAATCCTAAAGATGTAGACGCCTTATACAATCGCGGCAATGCTTACTACAATAAAGGGGAATACGATCGCGCCATTGCCGATTACAATCAAGCCCTTCTACTCAATCCTAAATATGCAGAAGCCTTATACAATCGCGGCATTGCTTATGAACTCAAAGGCGACAAAGTAAAAGCAATTGAAAGCTATAGCCAAGCTTTAGCCGTCGCTCAAGATCCGCAGGTGAAGGAGTTGGCCCAGCGGAAGCTGAAAGAACTGGAAGGGAAGTAATTTTAAATTTTAGATGAGAACTAGACAGGATATTCTATTTTACTTAGTCTACTTAATCCCAGCTATGATATAATTAGTCATCCGATTTTGTATATGAGTCTGAGGATGAGACGTTAATTTTAGAATCGGTTGAGTTTCAGATTAGTTTAAAGGATATTTACGATCGCATAAAATTTGAGATTCTTGAATGAGGATAATCTCAGAAATCAGACACGGCAATGCCGTTTCCCTACAATGAATCGGGGTAGGGACACGGCAATACCCATTGGTGTCAACTTAAGCTTTTTGTCCGCCAGTCCTCCCGCCCACCCGGCAGTCCGCCAGGGAATGAATTCCCTGTCTAATAGCTAAAGTCCTCTCAAAGAGGACTGAAGAACTCATTAGTCCTCTTGAGAGGACTTTAGCTTTGAGGCAGGGGTTTCAACCCCTGCCGGACTATCGGTTTTACGTTAAGTTGACACCAATGGGCAATACCGTGTCCTCTATCATTCCGGTGCCTTAGCTAAAGACCGGCCGCACAAACAGCCGCTCCAATTAACCCTACATTGGGATTCAAAACAAGACGAACAGGCATCATTTCTAACAGCGAATCCATCCGGCCTTTATGCGTAAACGCTCGCATAAAACCCCCTTCTAGAATCAGCGGCAAAATCTTAGCAGCAATGCCGCCAGCTACGTACAAACCGCCGTAAGGTAACAGTGTCACAGCCAGATTTCCGGCCACCGCACCGTAAGCTTCTACAAACATTTGCATTGTTTGTTCCGAAAGCCGATCGCACTTTTTGAGGGCCGCCTGTGCAATTGTCGCCCCCGGATCGACACTCTGCTCGCTTTTACCGATTTCTGACTCCCATTTTTTAATAACTTCTCCTATCTCCGGCGATTCAGGAGCAAACTTTCTGTCCCGCAAAAACTGGTAAATTGAAACAATCCCTTGTCCCGAAACCACACGCTCGATCGATATTCTTTGAATGTCGTGTTTTGCTAACAAATAATTCAGCAATTCAAACTCCAACTCCGAACGAGGAGCAAAGTCACCATGTCCCCCTTCCGAAGAAAAAACCCTGATGCCATTTGCCTCGGGAATTCCAAAACAATTTCCCAAACCCGTACCCGCACCAATCACAGCAATTGGATCGTGTTGGCGGGGTTTTCCCAATTGCAAAGTGTGCAAATCTCGATCGTCCAAACCCCAGACGCCGTAGCCAACCGCCACAAAATCATTAATTAAACTAACGTGTGATATTCCTAATTCCTGTTCCAGACGCTTCCCATCCAGCACCCAAGGCAAATTAGTCAGTTTTGCAGTGTTGTTAACCACCGGGCCTGCGATCGCAAAACAAGCTTTTTCAGGTACAAGCGGCCCATTCAACTTAATAGCAGCTTCCGTCAAAAACTGCTGCACCATCGGCACTAAATCGGGAAACTCCCCGCTGGGATAGCGGAACTCGTAAAGAGCGTTCATTTCACCATCAGCAGTCCTTTCTACCAAGCGTAAAATTGTCTTAGTTCCGCCAATATCGCCCGCTAATAATAATGCCATAAATCTCTTTTTCCACCAAAGATAACATTCCCCATTTAAACACCCACAGTATTAATTGCCAACCAAGCCCGCAGCACCTCAGCCACAGTCCAAGCTTGAGCCGTGCAGCCCCGCGGCGAGTGGGGGGCGTCGCCCTCAAAAATTTCGCCCAGACTGCCAACTCCGCCGGCCCTTATATGATGTGCCATCGGTTCGAGGAATTCGCGAGCTTGTGCTGGGTTTTTGTATACGTGCAAGTGCGCCAAGACAAACGGGCCAATCAGCCAGCCCCAAACTGTGCCCTGGTGGTAGGCGCTGTCGCGCTGCAATTGGTCGCCTCCGTATGCGCCGCGATACTGGGGGTGCTGTGGCGAGAGGCTGCGGAGGCCGACAGAAGTCAGAAGCTGTTGAGCGCAGCCGTCCACCACGCCGCGCTGCTGGATGGGCGTCAGTAACGGTGTATAGCGGGTTTCCTGGCGTATCCCCGCTGACGAGGAGTTGGCGGAGTGAGGGGGAATCGAGTCTAGGGGCAGGGAAACGGCGAATATTTGGTTGGGCCGCAGGGAAGTATCGTGTCCGTCGGGGCCGTCGAGAACGTCGTAACAGTAACCTGTTGAGGCGTTCCAGAAGCGAGGGAATCCGGCGGCCGTTCGATCGCCCAATTGCTCGTATTCATTGTGAGGCTTGCCCAGTTTTCGAGCAAAACTTGCCATAGCTTGTATAGCATTGTACCAAAGCGCGCTGAGTTCGATCGGCTTACCAATCCGAGGCGTCACCACCCAATCGCCGATTTTTGCGTCCATCCAAGTCAGTTGCACGCCCTTTTCGCCGGCGTAGATTAAACCGTCATCGGGATCGAGGCGGATATTATACCGAGTTCCCTGTATGTGCCAGTCAACAATCTCACATAGTGTCGGCCAGAGTTCGCTCAAAAGTTCCTCGTCCCCCGTGGCATCGATATAAGCGCGAATTGCCTCAAAGTACCACAGAGTGGCGTCTGCGGTGTTGTATTCCGGTGCGCCGCCCGCATCCGGGAAGCGGTTCGGCAGCATCCCCCGATCGATATACCGCGCAAATGTCCGCAAAATCGATCGCGCAATGGACCATCGCCCGGTACAGATTGTGAGGCCGGGTAGGGCGATCGTCGTGTCGCGCCCCCAGTCGCTGAACCAGGGATATCCGGCGATGATCGTTTTGCCTTCGGGTTCCTCCGGTAGCGGGCGGCTGACGATAAATTGGTCGGCGGCTAGCACTAACTGATGGATCCAGTCGGGAGAGTCGCTCACTTTTGACCAGTTTTGCAGCAGTTCTCGATCGTTCGCGCGGCGCACTTCTAAAGCTTTACCGCCGTTGAGTTCGGGATTTTTCTCGGTGCTGGCTATCAATGTCAGAGAACTTCCCGGTGCGAGGGTCATGTGAAAAGTCGCCGCGTGCAAGTGATCCTCGCAGCAGTCCAATCCGCGCCGCTTTTCGGCTGCCAAATCAAATCCGTAATACCAATTGTATAAAGGCGCAGAAACTCGAAATTTTGCCTCGGCTTCGGCATCCGTCAGCAGGTACAGGGGTGCAGAGTCGGGATATGCAGTCACGCAAACCCCGCGTTCCAAGGTTTCTAGGCTCATCTGCCAGTCGCCGGCGCGAGTTGTGTGGTGGTAGTCGCGATAGTTGATCAGGGCTTTGACAGCGAGGGCGATCGGTTGTGAGGCGCGGTGCAGGCGGTATTGAATATATGTTGTGTTAGCACCTTGCTGCATCCAAATCCGCTTTTCCAGGATAGCGTCGGCGAGAGCAAACCTCCAAACAGGCGTCGTGCCTTCGAGGTGAAAGCTTTCGATGTAGTTGTAGCCGTGAGGTTCCATCGTCGCGTCGGCCCAGCGGTTTGTATAAAGCGGATAGGCGCGATTGTCATACACAGCCGTCTCGTCCAGCTTGGCGAGGATCAAAGTGCGTCCCAGCGGGGGTTTGAGCGCGGCTACCAGCAGGCCGTGATAGCGGCGTGTGAGGAGACCCGCGATCGTACCGCTAGCGTAACCGCCGATCCCGTTTGTGACCAACCACTCGCGAGACTCCGCCGAGTCAAGATTGCAGCAGATTTCCCGTCCAAAAGCCATAACCATAAAATGCACACTCGCGCTAATTAGTTATCTATCTTTAGGTATATTTTAAACATATAAGCAAGAAATATTAAGCCTTCCAGGCGATCCTATTGGCGATCGAGCAAGAGAGAAGATTCATTAGAACTATGGGCGGAGCGTAGCGGAGGGTTGGAACCCCGTCCTTTTAGGACGGCTTTACATTGAATTAAATCCCCTCGCGGGGTGGAGGGGTATGGTTGCCCCTCCGGTGAGGTATGGTTGCCTCAAACTCCTTTCAGAGTAGAAGAGACGACCTGCCAGGTCGTCTGTACTTCGCCAATGTTTTAAGAGCTTGTGTTTTGCTAGCAGCACTACTTCAGTGACCTTAAAGTTGTTTAACCACTAGCGACAGAGCAGGGGACTAGCTTCGCATCCCAAGGTGTCGTGACTCAAAAAACGTAGTCCGCGAAGGACTTAGGCTGGTCAGAACGGCTTGTTAGATTTCTCTTTCAAGCCTCATGCCTTTAGGCTGAGGTTCCTGACGCTCTAATTTAGACATAACCAACCGCTACTTTTGCCTTGTACACAATTCTAGCCTTTGATGGCTATGTCTAAAGTTAGTTGTTTGTTATATTAAGTAATATTACCGTCTAAACAGGCGCGGAACGTTAAGGGCAAAGCATTTGATAGCGCGTCGGGCGATCGAACCACCAACCTATTTTATAAGGAGAACAGCTCAAAGTGAAGATAGGAGCAAATTACCTCGGCAACAACCAATGTGAATTTACCGTTTGGGCGCCCACCCTCAAACAAATAGCAGTCCAAATAGTTTCCCCAAAAAAACGCCTGATACCCATGCAACAATCGGCAGAGGGTTATTGGCAAACCACAGCTACAGACATCGAACCAGGAACCCTTTATACCTACCAACTCGAAGGAAAAATAGACCGACCCGATCCAGCCTCAAAATATCAACCCCAAGGCGTACACGCCCCGTCGCAAGTAATAGATCAAAACAACTTTACTTGGACAGACACAAATTGGCAAGGCGTGCCACTCGCCGAAATGATTATTTACGAACTGCACGTCGGCACATTCACGAAAACCGGAACATTTGAAGCAATAATTCCCCAGCTCAAACAACTTAAAGAATTGGGAATTAACGCCATCGAAGTCATGCCAGTAGCCCAATTCCCCGGCGAACGAAACTGGGGATACGACGGCGTATATCCCTACGCCGTCCAAAGCTCCTACGGTGGCCCCGAAGGCTTCAAAAAACTCGTCAACGCCTGCCACGAACACGGCATTTCAGTAATTCTCGATGTAGTTTACAACCACCTCGGCCCCGAAGGAAACTACCTCAGTCAATTCGGCCCCTACTTTACATCAAAATACGGCTCAGTTTGGGGAGACCCCCTCAACTTCGACGACGCCTACAGCGACGGCGTGCGCAACTACTTTATTGAAAACGCCCTCTACTGGTTTCGAGACTATCACATCGATGGTCTGAGATTAGATGCAATTCAAGCAATATTTGAAGTAGGTGCCAGACCTTTTTTACAAGAACTATCTGATGCCACATCCGAGATTTCTCAAGAGCTAAAACGGCAGATTTACTTAATAGCCGAAAGCGATTTAAACGATGTCCGCACTATACGTCCTAAAGAACTCGGTGGCTTCGGATTAGACGCCCAATGGTGCGATGATTTCCACCACGCACTGCACACATTGCTCACCGGAGAAGACGACCGATACTACCAAGATTTCGGCAAGTGCGAACACTTAGAAAAAGCCTTCAAAGAAAGCTTTGTTTACTCCGGCCAGTACGCACCCCACAGAAAGCGGAAACACGGCAGTTCTGCCAAAGATGAACCAGGCCATAAATTTCTGGTGTTTGCCCAAACCCACGACCAAATCGGCAACCGCATTTTGGGAGATAGACTCTCGAAAATAGTTGACTTTGAAGGATTGAAACTCGCAGCCGGCGCAGTCTTAATTTCTCCCTACATTCCCTTCTTTTTTATGGGAGAAGAATACGGAGAAGAAGCCCCGTTTCTGTACTTCGTTTCCCACTCAGACGCTAACTTAATTGAAGCTATCCGCAAAGACAAACAACAAGAATTTAAAATCTTTGAAGGGCGAGGCGAGTTTCAAGACCCCCAGAGTCCTGAAAGCTTCGAGAAGTGCAAGTTAAACTGGGAAAAACAAACAGAAGGCAAACACAAAATCCTCTGGGAATGGCACCAACATTTGATTCAACTGCGGCGGACAATACCGGCCCTTAAAAAACTCGACAAAAACAGTCTAGAAGTGTCCAGCATTGAAGCAGAAAAAATCTTATTTCTACGTCGCTGGACAGATGACAGCCAGATATTCTGCATTTTAAACTTCAACAGGCAAGAGGTAGCTTTTACGGCTGCACTTCCCCAAGGCAACGGTCACAAAATTTTAGACTCTGCTGATGTAAAATGGATGGGTTCAGGTTCTAGCTTGCCTGAAAAGATAAATTCAGAGCAAGAATTGACGGTTAAACCGCAGAGTTTCGCACTCTACGAATTAGAGTAATTAAAACGGGAGGCAGAGCCTCAAATACAGGCGTTCCCAGGCTCTTCCTATGAACAAGAAACGGGAGGCAGAGCCTTTCTCGTTTTCTCGTTTTTCTAGTTCCCAGGCTCTGCCTGGGAATGCAGTCCCGGAGGCTCTGCCTCCTATATTAAAAGAGAAAACAAAAAAAACCAGGAGTAAAATTAACATAATGCGAATTCCCACAGCAACTTATCGGATTCAATTTCATGGAGGTTTTAACTTTGAAGCCGCCAAACAAATCCTTAGCTATTTGGAAGAATTAGGAATTAGCGACCTTTACGCTTCGCCGATATTTAAAGCTAGAAAAGGCAGCAGTCACGGATACGATGTCGTTGACTCAAATCAGCTCAATCCCGAATTGGGAACATCAGAAAACTTTGAAGCACTCACATACGAAATCAAAAAACGGAACATGGGATGGGTGCAAGATATTGTCCCGAACCACATGGCTTACGACACTCAAAACTTGCTGCTGTTAGACGTATTGGAACACGGGCCGGATTCGGACTATTTCGATTACTTCGATATTGAATGGAATCACGCTTACGAACATCTCAGGGGTCGAGTGCTGGCTCCGCTTCTGGGCAATTTTTATGGAGAGTGTCTGGAAAATGGCGAGATTCAACTCAAATACAGCGAAAGTGGGCTAACCATCAATTATTATAGCTTACAATTGCCAGTAAAAATTGAATCTTATGCTAAATTCATCAGTCATAATTTGGGGCATTTAGCCCGGGAATTAGGCAGACGCCATCCAGATTTTATCAAGTTTTTGGGAATTCTTTATTTGATTAAAAATACATCTTCAGAAACTAAAGGTAAAGCCAGATACGATCAGATAGCTTTTGTCAAAGGACTGCTGTGGGAACTCTACAATCAAAATCCCCTGGTGCAGGAATTTATCGATGAAAATATCAAATTTTTTAACGGAGAAAAGGGCAATGCCGAAAGTTTTAATTGGCTGGACGATTTGCTTTCCGAGCAGTTTTACCGTCTGGCTTTCTGGAAAGTGGGGGCCGAAGAAATTAACTACCGAAGGTTTTTTACAGTCAACGAACTGATTTCGGTAAAAGTTGAAGAGGTTAAAGTTTTTCACAAAAACCACGCTCTGATATTCGACCTGGTTGAAGAGGGAAAGTTTACCGGATTGAGAATCGACCACATCGACGGACTGTACGACCCCACAGAATATTTGAAACGGCTCCGGGAGAGAACCGGAGACACTTACATTACTGTTGAAAAGATTCTGGAACACGAAGAATATTTGCCGTCATATTGGCCGATTGAGGGAACGAGCGGCTACGACTTTTTGAACTACGTAAACGGCGTTTTCTGTAGGCGCGATCGCGAACAGCAATTTAGCGAAATATATCAGAGATTTACTCGCTTGAATGTTCCCTACGAACAGTTGTTTTTAGATAAAAAAGGGCTGATTGTTGAGAAGAATTTGGCGGGAGATGTAGACAATCTGGCTCAACTATTGAAGAATATCTCCGGTCAATCCAGACAGGGAAACGACTTTACTCGTCCCGGTTTGGAAAAAGCATTGGCTGCTATTTTGACGATTTTTCCCGTCTACCGAACTTACATAAATCAAGAGGGTTTGAGAGAGTCCGATCGCACTTACGTAAAATATGCGATCGCCCATGCCAAAGAACAAGTACCGCGACTCCTCAAAGAACTTAAATTTATCGAAACGGTGCTGTTGCTCGAAGAAGAAGAAACCCTAACAACCGAACAAAAAGAGCAGCGCCGGCACTTTGTAATGAAACTCCAGCAGTTGACAGGGCCTTTGATGGCAAAAGGCGTTGAAGACACGCTTCTATACGTCTACTATCGGCTTTTATCCCTCAACGAAGTGGGAGGAAACCCCAGTCAGTTCGGCGTTTCCGTGGCGGATTTTCACGAGTTCAACCAAAAGCAGCAAGTAGCTTGGCCGCACAAAATGAATGCTACAGCTACCCACGATACCAAACGCGGCGAAGATGTGCGAGCCAGACTTAACGTTTTGTCAGAACTTCCCGATGAATGGGAACAGCAAGTCAAGTCTTGGAGAGAGCTAAACTCTTCTAAGAAAGTCAACTTTCAGAATCGAATGGTTCCTGATACTAATGACGAATACTTCTTGTACCAAACTCTGATCGGCAGTTTTCCATTTGAGGGAATAGAAAACACTGATTATGTCGAGCGCCTGAAAGATTATGTCATTAAAGCTGTCCGCGAAGCGAAAGTCTATACGGCTTGGCTGAGACCGGATAACGACTACGAAGCTGGTTTTATGACCTTTGTCGATAGCGTTTTAGAACCTTCGGAACAAAATCAGTTTCTCAAGAAATTTACACCTTTCTGGAAAAAAGTAGCTGATTACGGAATTTTCAATTCTTTATCTCAAACACTGCTAAAAATTACTGCTCCGGGCGTTCCCGACATTTATCAAGGCACGGAATTTTGGGATTTAAGCCACGTCGATCCGGACAACCGCCGTCCCGTTGATTTTGCCCGCAGAATCGAGGTTTTGCAGGAAATTAAACAGCAAGCTCAGACGGATATTTTGCAACTGGTTGAAGATTTGATTGAGACGCGGGAAGATGCTAGAATTAAGCTGTTTTTGACGGCAAGAGTCCTAGATGCCAGAAAAAAATACTTGGAAGTCTTTAAATCAGGCGACTATCAGCCCCTGCAAGTAGCGGGTACGTTTAAAGATAATGTTGTTGCCTTTGCCAGAAGCTTTGAAGATACTACAGTTATTGTCATTGCTCCCCGGTTTTTGGCGGGAATTGTCAAACCGGAAGAAATGCCGCTCGGCAAAGAAGTCTGGAAAGATACTAATCTGGAATTGTCCGAGGAAATGCCGTCGGTTTGGAAAGATGCGATTACAAATCAGGCGGTAGAAAGTAACGGTACGCTGGCAATTGGTGAAGCTCTCAGTTACTTTCCCGCAGCTCTGCTGATCGGTGAAAAATAGCAATTAAATAGTCTGCCCTGGCGGACTTTGTACAGCTAGCGGCAGGTTTCGACCTGTCGCTTTTTTAGTGATAATCATAGCAGGAAAGTAATTTTAGTAGCGGGAGGAATAGCAAAATGCGATCGCTCGTCTAAACCGAAACCAGTACCGAAACCCGACGCTGTTGGTGGGCTTACCTATTTGTCCTAGACGAATTCATTGCCGAAGCCGATGCTACGATCGACCCCCCTAGCAGCTTATAATAATACACCTCCAGCACTGTCCGATCGCGATCGAGCCTTTTTACTGTCAGTCATCGAAAACCCGCCAGCACCTTCTCAAGGATTGCTCGCATTATTTGCAGATTATTAAACAAAACAGTAAAGCGTGTGAATTCGACTATTAACCCTCTCGAAGATACAGCAGATTGCAGGTTTATCGAAGTACACCTTCTTGGAGTATCTTGATACTCCTTTTTCACTGTTTATTCAGAGAAGTAAAATTAAATATGCAGCAAATTGGTAGCTCTTTAACTCATGACTCTAACTGATAAATTTTACTTTTATTTGGCAGCCGCTCCAGCGCTCGCCCGAACCAACCAAACAAAATTTATACAACAAAGACGGCAAATACAACACAACGTATACGGTTTGCCACAATACCCGAATCGATCGAACCCCGTACATTAGGAAGAGTAAAGAAAAGCAGTCAACAACTGTAGCGGTGCAAGCCTGACGGATGCAACCGTCCCTCAACAGGTTCGGTAAATACCCCTTCATCGCAAGGTCTACCGCCCGCAGTATAGAGATAAGCACCCTATCGAAGACTGTATTAAAGCAGGACTCACTACCCGTAAACCGCGAGGTAAAATCGCAGTCCTGAATAACCAGACTATCGCACAGATAGAAAACCAAAATTTTGTAGAGATTGGAGCCGGAACACCCCTATGGGAAAAGTAGTTGGAATTGACTTAGGTACGACAAACTCCTGCGTCGCAGTTATGGAAGGCGGCAAACCCACCGTCATAGCCAACGCCGAAGGGGGTCGCACCACACCTTCTGTAGTAGCTTATGCTAAAAATGGCGATCAACTTGTCGGACAAATCGCCAAGCGTCAAGCCGTGATGAACGCCGAAAACACCTTTTACTCAGTAAAACGGTTTATTGGACGTCGCGTTGATGAAGTAGCGCACGAAACCACTGAAGTTTCCTACAAAGTCCTCAAAGTTGGCAACAGCCTCAAACTAGACTGTCCCGCCCGTGGCAAGCAATTTGCCCCCGAAGAAATTTCTGCACAAGTTCTCCGCAAACTGGTAGAAGACGCCAGTAAATACCTCGGCGAAACAGTCACCCAAGCGGTAATTACTGTTCCCGCTTACTTCAACGACTCCCAGCGCCAAGCTACGAAAGACGCTGGCAAAATTGCCGGGATTGAAGTGCTGCGGATTATTAACGAACCTACAGCAGCGGCTTTAGCTTACGGATTAGATAAAAAGACCAACGAAACCATCCTAGTGTTTGACTTAGGTGGCGGTACTTTCGACGTATCTATTCTAGAAGTAGGCGACGGCGTATTTGAAGTGCTCGCAACCAGTGGAGACACTCACCTCGGCGGTGACGACTTCGACAAAAAAATCGTCGATTACATCGCTAATGAATTCCAAAGAGCCGAAGGAATTGACCTCCGCAAAGACAAGCAAGCACTGCAACGCCTGACGGAAGCGGCCGAAAAAGCCAAGATTGAACTTTCGAGCGTTACTCAAGCAGAAATCAACTTGCCGTTTATTACCGCGACTCAAGACGGGCCAAAACACTTGGACATGACTTTGACGCGGGGCAAATTTGAAGAACTCTGTTCAGATTTGATCGATCGCTCTCGCATCCCCGTAGAAAATGCGATCCGCGACGCCAAACTAGACAAATCTGCAATTAATGAAGTCGTCTTAGTTGGCGGTTCTACGCGCATTCCTGCGGTGCAAGAACTGGTCAAAAAAATCCTCGGCAAAGAACCCAACCAAACGGTAAACCCGGACGAAGTGGTCGCAGTCGGTGCAGCAATTCAAGCCGGCGTACTCTCCGGCGAAGTCAAAGACATCTTGTTGCTCGACGTTACCCCGCTGTCTCTTGGCGTCGAAACCTTGGGCGGCGTGATGACCAAAATCATTCCCCGCAATACCACTATTCCTACTAAGAAGTCGGAAACTTTCTCGACTGCTGTAGATGGTCAAACAAACGTGGAAATTCACGTTTTGCAAGGCGAACGAGAATTGGCGAATGATAACAAGGATTTGGGAACCTTCCGCTTAGATGGAGTTCCGCCGGCACCCCGTGGCGTACCTCAAATTGAAGTTACTTTCGATATCGATGCTAACGGTATTTTGAATGTAGCTGCTAAGGATAAAGGTACTGGCAAGGAGCAATCGATTAGCATTACTGGTGCTTCTACTTTGCCCAGCAATGAAGTCGAGCGCATGGTGAAGGAAGCCGAATCGAATGCTTCTGCTGACAAGGAACGTCGCGAAAAGATCGATCGCAAAAACCAAGCCGACTCTTTAGCTTATCAAATTGAGAAGCAGTTGGCAGAACTTGGAGACAAGGTTCCTGCTGATGACAAGACTAAGGTTGAAGGGTTGATCAAAGACTTGCGCGATGCGATCAATAGTGAAGATGACGATCGCATTAAAACCTTGACAACAGAGTTGCAGCAAGCCTTCTACGCCGTTAGCAGCAACCTGTATCAGCAAGCAGGCGGCCCGACTGACGGTCCTGGTGGCCCTGGTGGTCCTGGTGGCCCTGGTGGCTATGCAGGCGGCGGCCCCACTGGCGGCGGCGACGACGTGATTGACGCTGACTTCACTGAAGGCAAATAGAAGGCTAAACTAAAAGCCCGCAGCTAGAAGCAAGAAACCCGGTTTTGAACAGAAACCGGGTTTCTGTTCATTCAAAAACAAACAAAAGCCGATCGACTAAAATTACTAAAAATCTTGCTTTAGGCATAGTGACAAAACTAAAATATGCTTCAGTAAATATCATAAACTAGCAGTAATATCGCAATCGAGACTAATTAAATGTCACGTTCTCCTATACAAAATTCTTCCCCAAATCCTCCCAACAAATCCCAGATTGCATCCTTGCGGCGTCTGCGCCAAATCAGCCACTTACTTGACAATGCAATTCCCATTCCCGGTACCCGTTACCGCATCGGACTCGATCCGATATTGGGACTTATACCGGGCGGCGGCGATTTAATCGGAGCGATTTTTGCAGGTTACGTAGTCTTCAAAGCCGCGCAACTCGGAGCACCGCAAGAAACCCTAATACAAATGGCTGCTAACATCGTATTTGATACAGTTGCCGGTACTGTACCTGTTGCCGGAGACTTGTTAGATGTTGCTTGGAAAGCTAATGTCAAGAATATAGAATTGCTGGATGCTCATTTAGGTTCCCCCGATGCCGGGAAAAAAGCCGACTGGCTGTTTGTCGCTGCTTTGCTGTTGGGTTTGGTATTAATTGTCGGAGGCGTGATTTTCTTGAGCGTCATGCTTTTCGCGTGGGTATTCCGATCGCTGACAGGGCAGTGATTTGGGGTTTTAGGATAAAGATAAATCACTCTAGCTGTGTCAGGTTAACAGCATCTAATCAGGGATAAGTTGTACTTGAAAAATTATGTTTGAGGATGATTACTGGCAGGTAACAACCTCTGGATTTAGCATAAGTTATACTTGACAAATAATTTCTGAGTATGAGCTACGAAAAAAACAGATAGGCGCTCCGATAAATTCTCAAGGAATACTAAAATATCTCAGGCTTTTAAAATTCAACCGGCGGTGGGCAAGAAAAGTTATGGTGCTCGCGAGCAAGAAGAGATACAGCAGATTGCAGGTTTATAAAGTATGAAGCAATCGCCCTCTCTTGACCCTAAAATAATATATATTAAGGGTATTGACAAATATTATTAAATGTGTAATTGCTCTATTTTCTGTGAAACTAGCTATTTACCCGATCGCCGTTGAGTCCGATATAGTGATATAATCCAGACTATAATATCAATTTGATATAAATGCTTGAATTATCAGCCCTTGGGCTGCTACAGTTGCAACCCCTGCATGGCTATCGGCTAAAGCAACAACTGGAGCTGTTTATGAGCAGTTGCATCAGCGTCAACTACGGAGCGATTTACCCGCTGCTGAAGCGCTTGGAAGAGCGAGGGGACATTTCGGTAATTGCCGAAGAAGCCGGAGATGCCGGCTGTCCGCGCAAAATCTACGGAATTACCGCCCAAGGGCGCGAACTCTGGCGACAAAAAATGCTCGAACACCCTCAAGAAAGCTGGGTTAACAGTGGTTCCCGGTTCCAAATCAAGTTTTTCTTTTTTGGCAAATTAGAACCGGCAGAACGGATGAAATTGTTGGAACACCGCTTGCGAGCCTGTTACACCAGGCAAGACTACATCGAAAGCCTCAAGAGCGAATATCCACTAACCGATGACTATCAATTCGCCTCTCGCGATCGCTGCAAGTCAGTGCTGGCGTCAGAGATAAATTGGTTAACCGAGCAACTAGCCAAAGAAAGAAGCGCGATCGCCCGAGTGCGTGACTCCCCAACCTCCGCTGAATCCGCCGACTCCAAGGAAAAATCCTTCCAACTTACCCACTCAGGTGAGTCATAAGAAGGATGTGTAATCATTCCTGCCATCGTAACTTTTGAGAGTTGACATACTCACGCCCGCTAAAGCAGGGGTGATTCTTGACAGTTCATCGGGTCTTGCTACCGAAGTAGTCTTACAGTCCCTCCCTGTCCGTTTAAAGTCTCCCAATGCCCTAGGTTGACTTTTACTCTTGCCTTCCGGGTTAGAGTCAACCATTGCCCTTCTAGCTGTCTTTAAGTTTGCTCTCATCGTAGCTGTTTCAACGTGTCTTGAGCCTAAAGATCCTTTGAGTATTCAGCATTTTAATACAAAGCCATCCTAAAAGGACAGGGTTTTAAACCCCTCTTCCTGATCAAAGCAAAGATTCCGCCAAAGTCTAGCTAAGTCAGATGTTAAAAAAAAATCTAACTGGTGCTGCAAATGAGTTATCCTAAATCCCCAGAATCCGTCGTTGAAGTCCAAGAGCAAAAATCTGCCACACCGGAACTGCACCCAACCGATGCAGACAGCGAGCAACCACAGGATTTTGCCGACGTTGCCGATAGCCCCGAACCTGTTGCTAAACGACGATCGCGCTGGCCCCTAATTGCCGCGATCGCGATCGCCACAGGCGCAGCAGGTTTCGGCCTGTACTCGTGGCAATCTAGCCATAATCGCGCACAGCAACCTGCAGCAGCAGCCAAACCCCCAGCTATACCAGTCAAGCTCGCAACCGTAGAAGCCAGCTCAGTCCAAGAAGCCTCCGAATTTGTCAGCAGCTTAGAGGCCAAGCGTTCAGTAGAAATCAAACCCGAAGCAGAAGGGCTAGTCACCGAGATTTTTGTCAAATCCGGGGACTTCATAAACAAAGGACAAGCCATCGCCCGCATGAAAAGCGACAGCGCCCAAGCTGACTTGAGGCAATCCCAAGCCAACCTGATCCGCGCTCAATCCCGCTTAGCGGAATTGCAAGCAGGCACCAGGCCCGAAGAAATTGCCCAAGCTCGAGCCCAAGTCGCCCAAGCCCAAGCCAACCTCGCTCAACTGCGATCGGGCTCTCGGCCAGAAGAAATAGGCGTTGCCCAAGCCCGCGTTAGCCAAGCTGAAGCGGATCTAGCCGATGCCCAAACAGGTAGCCTCTTAGAAGAAATCGCCCAAGCAAGAGCACAAATAGAAGCAAGCACAGCCGAAGCAAGGTTAGCCAGCCAGCAGCTTACCAGATATCAGGCCTTGGCCAAAGAAGGCGCAGAATCCGCGAACACCCTCGAGGAATACACCCAAAAAGCAGGCACCGCCAAAGCCAACCTCCGAGAAGCTCAAAGGCGGTTCGAGCAGCGGCAAAAAAACAGACAAGCCGAGATCGATCGCCGGAAAGCAGCCTTGCAACAGCAGCGGCAAGCTTTGCAGCAATTGGAAAAGGGTTCGCGCCCAGAGGAAATAGCCAAAGCCGAAGCAGAAGTCGCACAAGCCAAGAGCAGATTAACGCAGTTAACCAACGGCACTCGCCAAGAACAGATCGATCAAGCTGAAGCGCAAGTTGCCGAGGCCGCCGCTCAAGTGCGCGGCTTTGAAGTACAACTGCAAGAAACTGCTGTCATCGCCCCCTTCGCGGGAGTCATCGGCGACATACCAGTGAAAGTAGGTGATTACTTGAA
Source organism: Microcoleus sp. OTE_8_concoct_300 (assembly GCF_031383065.1). Taxonomy (NCBI): domain Bacteria; kingdom Bacillati; phylum Cyanobacteriota; class Cyanophyceae; order Oscillatoriales; family Microcoleaceae; genus Microcoleus; species Microcoleus sp. OTE_8_concoct_300. The sequence goes on from NZ_JANMZH010000495.1 coordinate 18,694, forward strand.
AAAAGGTGATGCCATTGCCACCCTGACTGAGAACCAATTGCTAGACTTGCGGTTATCAATTCCTTTGGAACGGCAGCCTCAATTACGCTTAGGGCTGCCAGTACAAATGCTCGACGCTCAAGGTAAGGCGATCGCCCAAGGTCAAATCAGTTTTATCTCCCCCAACGTCAGCGCCAATTCCCAAACAATTTTAGCTAAAGCCAGCTTTCCCAACCCCAGCGGCGAACTGCTTAATCTCCAGTTTGTCAAAGCTAAAGTCATCTGGAAACAGAACCCCGGAATTTTAGTTCCAGTAACAGCAGTCACTCGCTTAGGTGGGGAAACTTTTGTCTTCACAGCTCAAAAGCCAGAACAGCCACAACCAGGAGCGCCACCTTTAATAGCGCGCCAAAAGTCCGTGAAATTGGGAACCATTGAGGGGAATAATTATCAAGTTATCCAAGGTTTGCAAGCAGGCGAAAAAATTGTTGTAGCAGGGATTCTCAACTTGACCGATGGTGTTCCGATTATGGCTCAACAACCAGAGGTTTCCGAAGGGAAAAACACAAAATTACCAGTGGGCAGCAAAAAATAATCTCTGAATCAGGATTTACAGGATTTTCAAGATTTACAGGATTAAATTTAGAATGACTAAAATTAATCCTGTTCATCCTTAAATCCCGATCGCCATTAGCAATTACCCATTATATCGTTTCCGGTAGCATCGGAATGATTTAACCGCAGAGGGCGCAGAGAACGCAGAGGGAGAGAATACAGAGATGAATAATTCCGATGCTACCGGATTTGATATTAGCCATCCGCAACTACCCATTACCCAAACAATGTTTGCAGATTTCTTTATTAAACGACCAGTCTTTGCTAGCGTCTGCGCCTTAATTATTATCTTGGTAGGCGCAATCAGCATTCCCACCCTACCTATCGAGCGCTTCCCCGACATTAGCCCTACCCAAATTAACGTCACATCTAACTATAGCGGGGCGAGTGCTGAAATTGTCGAAAATGCAGTTACCAACATCCTAGAAAGGCAAATCAACGGCGTTGAAGGACTAAAATATCTAACTTCCAGTAGTAGTAACGATGGCACCAGCACCATTACAGCTACCTTTGATGCCTCGCGCAACAAAGACATTGCCGGCGTCGATGTTCAAAATCGAGTTGCAGTTGCTCAACCACAACTACCAGATGCCGTACAACGCACAGGAGTTAGAGTTACCAAACAATCTACAAGTCTCCTATTAGCGATCGGTTTATTTACCGAAAATAAAGAATACGACACCATATTTTTAAGCAACTACGCTGACCTATATTTAGCAGATGCTTTAAAGCGGGTAAAAGGTGTTGGCGACGTGCGAATTTTTGGGGAAAGACGCTATGCAATGCGTTTATGGATAGATCCCAATAAATTAGCAGCTCGCCGTCTCACAATGCAAGATGTAACGAGAGCTCTCAACGAACAAAACTTGCAAGTTGGTGCTGGGAGAGTTGGTCAAGAACCTGCTCCACAGGGACAAATGTATCAAATTGACTTGCGTGCTGAAAGTCGCCTCAAAGAACCAGCAGAATTTGAAGAACTCGTCCTCAAAACAGAGACTAATGGAACGTTAGTTAAATTAAAAGATGTAGGGAGAGCAGAACTAGGGGCAGAGAATTACAGCTCATTTCTGCGATTTCGAGGCAATGATGCAGTAGGTTTAGGGATTTACCAACTGCCTGGAAGTAATGCTTTGAATGTTGCCCATGCCGTCAAAACCGAAATGGAAAAACTAGCGGTTGGTTTCCCTCCGGGGTTGATACATAGAGTAGCGCTAGATACGACTTTGTTTGTAGAAGAGTCGATGGCAGAAGTAGTCAAGACATTATTTGAAGCAGTCTTGCTAGTGGTGATAGTGATTTTTGTTTTCTTGCAAGACTGGCGCACAACTATTATTCCTACCATCACAATTCCAATTTCTTTGATTGGGACGTTTGCCTTTATCAAAGTTTTCGGATTTACTATTAACAGTTTATCTCTGTTTGGTCTGACCTTAGCGACGGGATTAGTTGTTGATGACGCTATCATTGTAGTAGAAAATATTGACCGCCTGATCCGCCAAGGTATGAATGCCCGCGAAGCGGCTTTTGAGTCTATGCGGGAGCTTTTTAGCGCTGTAATTGCGACTTCTTTAGTGTTGATGGCAGTGTTCGTGCCAGTGGCATTTTTCCCCGGAACTACGGGAGCGCTTTATAAACAATTTGCGCTGACAATTGCTTTTTCAGTCCTGCTTTCTACCTTTATTGCTATTACTCTTACGCCCTCACTTTCAGCTATATTACTGCGTCGAGGTCCGAAGTTTGGAGGCCCGCTGGGTTGGGTTTTTGACCGATTTAATGGAGTTCTCGATTGGGTACAGCGGCAATATCGCAAATCCTTAATATTTCTCACAGGAATTAAGACTATTGTCACCCTCGTGTTCATCGCTTCTCTGGGAGTAACAGCTTGGCTTTATTTATCAGTCCCCACAGCATTTATCCCGGAAGAAGACCAGGGCTATTTTCTGACAATTATTCAAGGGCCCCAAGGTGTTTCGCTGCAATACACTCAGAAAGTAATGGATCAAGTAGAAGCAGAAATCCTCAAACTTCCTGAAGTTGTCGGGACTTTTTCAGTGGGTGGATTTGGTTTTAGCGGTAGCACTTCTAATCAAGGCATTATATTTACTACACTTAAAGCCTGGGATGAACGTCACGGAGAAGATCAAACTGTACAAGCGATTATTGGTAAGTTGCGGGGTAAGTTTTTCTCGATTCCCGAAGCGAGAATTTTCCCTGTGAATCCGCCTGCAATTCAAGGTTTAGGTCAATTTGGGGGTTTCCAATTTCAATTGCAAGACCGCAAAGGTAACAGCGGTTTAGATGGCTTAGTCCAGACTATGGGCGGGATTTTGAAGCAGGCAAATCAGACACCGGGATTACAGGCGGTATTTAGTACGTTTGCTGCGAATACGCCTCAGTTAATTGTGGAGGTTGACCGCAATCGAGCTAAGGCTCTCGATATTCCCATTGATGAGGTTTTCAGTACGTTACAAACGGCTCTGGGTGCTCAGTATGTGAATGATTTTAACCTCCAGCAGCGCAACTATCGGGTGTATGTTCAGGCGGATAAACAGTTTCGTGATAACCCTGAAGATATTGGAAAATTGTATGTGCGTTCTGGAAAGAATGAAATGATTTCTTTGAGCAATTTGGTGAAGATTACTCCGGTGGTGGGGGCACAAACTGTTAACCACTACAATTTATATAGGTCAATTGAAATTACTGGTACTGCGGCTCCGGGAGCGAGTTCTGGACAGGCGCTAAAATCGATGGAAAAGGTGTCGGCGGAAGTTTTGCCCTCGGGTTTTGGCTATGAATGGTCGGGGAGTTCTTTAGAAGAAATTGAGTCGGGGGGTCAAGCACCGATTATTTTTGGTTTGGGGCTGATTTTTGTGTTTTTGGTTTTGGCGGCGCAGTATGAAAATTATGTCGATCCTTTCATTATTTTGCTATCGGTGCCTCTGGCGATTTTGGGTGCACTTTTAGCTCAGTCGTTGCGGGGCTTGGCGAATGATGTTTATTGCCAGATTGGTTTGGTGATGTTAATTGGATTGGCTAGTAAAAATGCGATTTTAATCGTGGAGTTTGCGAACCAGTTACGGGAGCAGGGATATTCTATTGCTAAGGCAGCAGTTGAGGCTTCTCAAGAGCGTTTACGACCGATTTTGATGACTTCTCTGGCTTTCGTTTTGGGTATTGCTCCTCTGGTTAACCCAGAAGGTGCGGGTGCAGCGAGTCGCCGATCGCTAGGGAATGCGATCGCGGGGGGGATGGTTGTTTCTACTGTCTTGAGTTTGTTTATGGTGCCGGTTCTGTATGTGGTGGTTGTCTCGGCTCGCGATCGCTTTAAGAAGCGCGATCGTGTAGAAAATGTCCCCGAGGATGGCACAATTTTGAACGGGAAAACAACTCCCCACGAGGAGATTGAACGCGACAAAGTATCGCCGTTTTAGTTGGTAATATAGCAATCCTTGCAGGAGTCGTAAATTTTTTACCCCACCCCAGCCCTCCCCTTAGTAAGGGGAGGGAGTAAGAAATTCACAAATGATTTAGGATCGCTATATCATGTCCGATCGATCGCCCTTAATACAATTGCCGGGGCGGGTTTATGAGATTGTCCGTTTTTGGCAAATATTATTGGTGAGGGGATCCCCTACAGGAATCAGGGTAATCCACCGGACATGATATTACTTACTGGGCGTGGGGTGGGCGTCTCGCCCGCCCTAAAAATACAATTACTTACTGGGCGTTGATATTGGATTTCAGGGTAAAAATAAGAGATTGGCGATCGCCCAAAACCCGCTAATCCGGCATCAAAACCCCCAAAGTCCCCAGATTAGTCCGGGGATCAATTCTTCAATCTAAAATCTAAAATCTAAAATCTAAAATCGATTGACGGCGGCCCCCATCTGCCGCTACGCTTGGAAGTGAGAGGTTGCTTGCTTGTAGAGGAGGCAGCCCGCGTCGCCCAAAAATCTAGTTGCACTGCCCAAAGCTGCTACGAACAGCAATGGACAGCTAACCGCCAAACTGGGATAGCAGTCTGGCGGCTAACGGAGTATCTTAACATCCTCTGTAGCCGCCCTGCTGTGTTGAACGGCGGGGCGGCTGGGTTTTTGGGTTTTTCTAGAAAACCCAAAACCAGGAGAACATAATATGTCACAGGAATTCTTACCTGACGACAACAAATCCGATCGCGCCAATGACGACTCAGCAGCAGTATCGGAACAGGAAGTAGTGCTGTTAACGGTTGTCGGTTCGCCCAAGGGTGTCAGGGAAACCATATTCACTTTGTACCGACTAGGATTTGCCCAAGTCGGCGATTGGAGCCCCCTACAACGTGCAGCTAATCCGAAGCAGGTGATGAGTGTGCTGATCCGTCGTTCGGGGGCTCACGGTACACCGCCGAGAAAATCTGAAGGGTAAGCTGTGTTGTCATCCTGAGTGAGTAGCTTAGGATTTACGCACGGGTGGTCAGAAACCGGGTTTTTTGCGAGAAAAGGCGTTAAAGCGCGCAGATTTGCGAAAAAACCCGGTTTCTTTGGTCGAAGTGTGTAAGTTCTGTCTGAATTTATGAATAATTTTAGGGTAAAAGTAAGAGACTTGCGATCGCGGGCAACAATTTACTGCAAGCTTCTACCAACGTCGCTGCACTCGGTAAACCAGCAAGAATACCTTTCAGCATTGTCATGGCTGTTTCCCCCGCCTCTTGCATTGTGCTTGGTTGGGGATTTTTCCCTACTTCTGCCAAGGCTTTTACCTGTTTCAAGGCTACAGCTTTATTCTTGTCAGATAAATTAGTTTCAGCCTCGATCGCTGTTTGTAACTCAGTCAATAATTCTTTGATTCCCGGCTTGTCACTTTGAGGAGAGGCTGGTAGCTGGTTAATAGAGTTGGTAACTGTACCGCTGATATCGCTATTCAAATTTGATTGATTAATATCTCTAGCAGTGATGTTGTTGCTGTTGGTTGGGTTCATAGCTTTACTCTCTGATGTAGAATTAAGTTCATTAGTAATAATAACATTATTAACACGTTCCTGACGCAATTGATTAGCCAACATTTTTGCAAGTTCCATCTGCTGTAAAATTTGGTGACGGTAAAATTCTATCTCTTTATCTTTAGCTTGCACTTCAGATTTGTGCTGGGCTTTTAAATATTTAATATGTTTCTCATATTTCTGTCTAATTAGAGCAAGACTTTCGTCACTTTCCATGGTTGGGCTAAGAGTTTATGCTTACTTATCCTCCTGAATAATATTAATCGACTGTGGTTGTTGAGCTAAAATATCCACTATTTCTTTCATGTAATCTATTTCCTGGCGATAGAAGGCGATTTCCTCATCTTTATATTTTAATTGCTCGGCTTGCCTTTGAGCTTCTAGCCTTGCTTGATAAACTTCGTCCCAAATTTTCTCAATTTGCTCAAATGTATCCTTATCCGTTCCTTCGGGAACTTTGAGAGTCAGTAAAACATCATTTTCTTTCTTCTCAATTCCTTGAATTGACTTCGGTGTCATGTCTGGAAATTCTTGCATTAACTTCTGAAAAGCGGCGATAAAAGCTTTTGGGTTCAGTCCATCTTTGAGCAGGATTTGCACGGTTGTCATAATTCTTTTATAGAGTTTCTCGAAATCCCCCGGTTCAAAACATTTACTGATGTGGTGAGGGCGGCGTTCGCGATCGTCAGTTCCCGGTTTGGGATATTCTAGAAGATAAATAAACCCACAGTCAACTCGATCGATCTTTGTACTCGCGTCAATATTCCATGCTTCCAAACAAGCACCTGTAAAAAAAGCTGCTGTAAAATCCGTTGCCAAGGCTTGAGTTTCAGTGAGGTTTGCCGATTTCAAACTAGCTTGATGCAAAGTTGCTCCTTTGAGGTTAGCCTGCTTGAGATTAGCATAGCTGAGATTAGCGCCTGTCAGGTTTGCTCCTTGGAGATTCGCACCAACATAGGATTTTTTGTAGCCATTGCCGGTGATGAGTAATTCTCGGATGCGGGTATCAGCTAATATCGAATTACCGACTCGTGCGCGATCGAGTTTTGTTGTATTGCGGAAGGAAGTGCGAGTGAGATTGGCTGTTCTAAAATCCGTACTTTTGAGAATTGCGTGAGTGAAATTAGCATCAGTTAGATCCGCATTGCGAAAGCTAGTGCCACCTATAGTGGCAATGGCAATGGCAGTGGTGTGAATCCAAGCATATTTTTCCTCTCCAGCCAAGGCACGTTCAGCAAGATAAAGAGCTAATCCTGTCACTGCCCCTGCTATTGCCGCTGTCCCTGCCCATGCTATTGCCCCTGCCCCTGCCGCCGCTGCCCCTGCCACTGCCCCTGTAGCTGCCGCTACCCCTGCCATTACCGCCACTATTGTCGCTGCCCCTGCCACTGCCCCTGCCACTGCTACTGCCACTGCTACTGCCCGTAGACCTTGGCGGATGGTATCTATAAAGAAGATTGCCAAAACTATCAGCATAAGCACAGCGGAAATAATGGTGTACTGTTTGATGATATTTAGAATCAAAAAAACTGCTATCCAAGAACTAGCAAAGCCTGACATGAATCCCGATATTACCGATAGAAACAGCGAGATAGTTAGTAGAAAAATTCTCCAGCGGTGTTGCAGTCCGGCTTGGGCACCGGTGAAGTTAGCTTCTCTGAGGATGGCATTGGTGAAGTTTGCGCCTCGGATGTCTGCCTGGCTGAAGTTTGCACCTGTGAGGTTTTGACCTTTGAAGTTGCGGCCTCGGAGATTTTTACGGGAGAAGTCTTTGGGCATGATTTCACACAGGGAGATAGTAGTTATTTTTTCATTTTCCTTAAAACAAAGTGATAATGCCACTATTAGGAGCGTCACTTAAAGCTGCGATCGCATCATAGTTCTTTCTTAGTAGCCCCTCGATATCCCGCGTCGAGCAATTTCCGCGCCGTATCCAAATTACCTTTGGAGGAAATCCCAACAATAGACTCAATTCGCTAAAATCCGCATCCTTGGTAACGATAATATAGTCATGCTGACGAGCATAATCCCAAACCTCGCGATCGGGTGCGGTAGGTAATCCCATCCTATCGACATGAACGGAACCCGGATAAATATCAGCAAGAAGATTGACCAGACTGGGAGAGAGATTTTGGTCAAACAAGAGTAGTTTCATCACCCAACAACTAACATAAACTGCTCCCGTTTAGCCGCAAAACTCAAACAAGCTAAAATATCCTGTTGCGTGAGATAGGGAAAATCATCTAGGATTTCTTGATAAGTCATCCCAGATGCAAGATATTCCAACACGTCATAAACCGTAATTCTCATGCCCCGAATACAGGGTTTGCCACCACGCTTCCCCGGTTCGATCGTAATGATCTTAGCGATGTCTTGTTCTGACATGACATTTTTCCTTTAGCTACTGCTCTCAATTTTAGCATCTGAAAATAGCGATCGCCCCATATCTTTACAATGACGAAGTGCGATCGCTCACAAACCTAAAATCACACGCAGGGCTACTGCCAGCCCATCCATATAATTGTCATCTAAATGACCGATTATCCTAATAACCCTAGATTTGTCAATAACTCGAAGCTGTTCGCAAAGTATCACTGAATCTTGATTTAAACCCCCAACTCCAGATGGCACAAATACATGAGAAGGTAAAAGAGCGCGACGAATCTTAGTAGTAAACGGTGCAATAATAGTATGAGGACTTACTGCATTAGCACGGTCAATCTGCAAGATGACAGCAGGTCTTATGCCAGCTTGCTCTGTACCCACTACCGGATTCAAATCGCACAATATGACATCTCCTCTGGTATAAGTTACATTTACTGATGAAGCCCCTACCATTGAATTTCTCCTCGTGCTAACTTTTCTTCGTAGGCTTCTAAATTCTTTAAATAGTCAGAAAAGTCTGATTCAGTTAACTGTGGCAATTCACTGTTATATTTGAGGAGCAAAAAGTCTATGAAATCATTCACTTCTTGAACAAGTGACTCTGGCAGTTGGCTAATTTTAGCCGAAGTTATATCGTAAATTGTCATATTTTTACTCTATTTATTCGATTATTCTTAATTCTAGCATCAGAAGATAGCGATCGCCCCGCAGCTTCTCCTCTCGGACGATCGCACTTATGGCATCAACCAACAGCAAACTCCGTAAATTTCCGTCTATATGGGGCTTTAAAAGCCAAAACTATATCTTGCTTTGGAATTCCAGCTTCAACCAATTCATTAGCAACTCCGATTTCCGTGCCATCCCGTTCGATCCAAATTTTACCATCTTTAATTTCCACGTAGATGATACAACCAAATACTCGACTCAACTCTTCCCACCCGATATGCAACAATTGATAGCGAGATCGTTCCGTATCAAATATCAAATGCACTTCTGTCTTACTATTTAAGCGATTTTCTACGTGGTGTTTAAGAATCCTTTGTACCACTTCACTGTAATTCAATCCCTCCATTGCACAATCTCCTCTTGATTTGGGTTAAAAATTAATATAATAATTTTAGGTGATATTCTACTATCACTCTTTGAATAAACCTACGAGTAAAAAATTCATTGTAAACATCTTCAGGAACAGCCAAATACAAAGTCCGATCTGGTTCGGTCAATCTCAATGCTGAACGGTAGTTGAGACATTGACCGAGTGCACTGTGAAACTCAGTCACGTCTGAGGCTCCTAGAAAAGATTTTACCTCTACAGCAATCTTTTTACCAGTTTTTTCAGCGACGAGGATTTTTTCTGCCGTTAAGTCTATGTAAAAATCAACATCCTCAACTTCAATGAATAGATTTTCGTCAGTGATGATCCACCCATCTTTTTCGAGAGATGTTTTAACAGTATTGTGAAAAAAATCTTTAGCTGGCATAAGTTAACTTGAGTTTTCAGCTACTTAAATTATAGTCAGGCTGACGAGCATACTCCCAAACTTAGCGATCGAGTACAGTAGGTAATCCCATCCTATAATATCCTAATTCACTTTAACTCAATCCCCCCACAGCCAGCACTCGGATCAAGTCCCATCCGGGGCGTACCCGGAGTCATTTTGGGTATCTTTTCGCCGATCGCCCTCCATCGTGCAATAATAAAATGACTTGCACAAAAACTCTATTAGTAGGGTGAGCCTTGCCCCCCTGACTACTACAGGTAGCGTCTCAACTGTCAACCCGTGCAAATTCCCACTTAAACCGGCTATTGCACTACACAAATTTTTCCTAATGGCTGAAGTCCCCCTAAATCCCGCAGAACTTGCAGAAGCCCTCAACGGCTTTACCGATATCAATTTCCAATTGCCAGACCCCGAAGACGAACAACTACCAGACTTTGATTTTGAAAATCAAGTTGACAATGCCTGGAAAGTGTGCGATCGCTTCGACTTGCAAACCGACATTTGGCGGGGACGCATTCTCCGAACAGTCCGAGACAGAGAAAAAAAAGGCGGCGAAGGACGCGGCACAGGCTTTTTGAACTGGCTCAAAGAAAGAGAAATTGGCAAAAGTCAAGCCTATTCTTTGATAGAATTAGCTAATAGTGCCGATACTCTGATCCAGCAAGGAGATTTAGACCCAGATTCCATTAGAAACTTCAGCAAAAGAGCCTTTGTAGAAACCGCCAAAGCATCTCCCGAAGTCCAGCAAATGGTAACAGATGCAGCAGCAAATGGCGATCGCATCACCCGCCGCGAAGTCAAACAACTCTCCGACGAATGGATGGCAATGAACTCAGAATTATTGCCCGAAGAAGTCAAAGAAAAAGCATCTAGCGGTTCTCTACCTTCCCGCTACCTCGCACCTTTAGTCAAAGAAATGGAGAAACTCTCCCCATCTCACCAAAGCGAAATTCAAAAAGAAGTAGCAGAAAATCCCGACGTAGATACTGTCAAACAGCTAACTTCCGACGCCAAGAACTTATCAAAATATCTCGACGCCGCCGCCCAAGTGCAAGCTCTCAATCAGCCTCACTTAGACATGGAAATGGCCTTAGAAGAATCTTTGCGAGTCGGCTGTTTGGGAACCACCGCCGACGTTGTAAAACAAGCCGCGCAGCTAGAACAAACAGTAGTCAAACTCTACACAATTTGGAAGCGTTTAGGTAGTTTGGCAGATAGATTGTACGTGGATACAGGAGCAAGCACACCCAATTTGCGGTTGCTTTTGGGATGCTTGGACACTCTTTCGGGAGAAAAGATAGAAGTGGATTTCGGAGACGGAGAACGCTCTATTCGCTTGCAAATTTTTAGTGAATAGCTCAATCTTGACCGCAGATAAACGCCACAATCCCGGCTCATTATCTGCGTCAATTCCGGTTCATCTGCGGTGAAAATTTCTGATTTTTTTCCAAAGATAGCGGGGATGCAAATAACGCCGATATTTGGTAACTACTTCTTTCCCCAACAGCACCACGCTAATCCAAAAACAAACTTCTGCCCCAACAGCTAGAACGACATCAATCGTAGTTTTTTCGGCGATGCTTAGCGGCAGGAACGGCACCACAAAAAAGATTACCAGCCAGGGCAGAAAAGATAGGACAAATAAAAACAAACCGAGCTTTTGCATAGATTCACATAATACAGCTTTGATCTCCCCTTTATCTCTTAGTCCGCTTGGAGTGGACTTCGTTTGTATAGTAGCACTTTCACTCGCTGAGTGACTATAAACTCCCATCTTGCACCAATGTCAGCAACAGGCAAGATGCCTGTTCCACAAGAACATTAGACCTCTTGCAAAAATCCTTTTCATCAATTGATGGGACGGGGAAGATGCCCAAACCACAAGAGTTTTTTTTTTTTGTGGGATGGGCATCTTGCCCGTCCTATTTATTTTTGCAAGAGGTCTATTTAGTATTGGTGGAACAGGCATCTTGCCTGTTCTTGAGAATGGTTCAACATCTGACTACAAACTTAATTGCCAAGCATCTCCACCTCAATTCTTAATCCCCGTCGCCGCAATCCCCCGAATAAACTGCCGCTGACCGACCAAAAACAGCAACACCACAGGTACAGTTCCAATTACCACCGCCGCCATCAACAACTGCCAACTGCTAGTAAACTGTTCCTGAAATTCCGCCAAAACCAACTGCACAGTCCGCAACTCCGGCCGCGTCGTAAACACCAGCGGCTTAAACAAATCGTTCCACTCCCCGATAAAAGTAAACAAAAACAGCGTCACCAAAGCAGGGCGGGCCAAAGGCAACATCACCTGCCACAAAACCTGCCAGCGGTTAGCCCCATCCAGCATTGCCGCCTCCTCCAACTCCACCGGAACAGTCATAAAATACTGGCGCAGCAGAAAAATCCCAAAACCGTTAGCCGCCGTCGGCAAAATCAGCGCCCCGTAAGTATTCAGCAGATGACCCCACTTCAAAACCAAGAAAATGGGAATCACCAAAAGCTGAAACGGAATTACCAGCGTCGCCAAAACCCCCAAAACTATGGCCTGTCGCCCCCGAAACTTCAGCCGGGCCAAAGCGTAACCGGCCAAAGCAGAAGTCACAACCTGAAAACCAGTCACTGCGATCGCCACTAGAGTAGAATTAAAGAATGCCAACAAAAAATTACCCCGTCGCCAAGCCTCCTGATAGTTCGCCAAAGTCAGGGCTGTGGGCTTGACACCAACACCAGATGGTGAAAGCGAAACCAAAAATACAGCAGCCAGTGGCAGCAGCACCAGCGCAGCCCCCGCCAGCAACAAAATAAAACTCAGCAATTCCAGCGCTTGAGACCTGTCAAAGGATTTACCCATAAATTTGTGAATTAACCTAAAATAATAAGCCTGTGAGGTTCTCGGGCCCGATCGCCTCCCAGATTCCCATACAACAACATAATATGTCCTAGAGGGAAAGAAGGAGTACCAAGGGCGGAAGTTGTGATTAGGATATAATCTTAGAGATAGAGTTGGTACTGTAAAACCCTTAAAGGTGGAGACATAGACCGTATTTCTATCATCTATTTCCGGGCAACAGATCGACTAACGACTAATTCAAGTAATTAGTAAATAGATAGCATTCTAGCGATAGTCTTTCTGGAGTGTTCGACGGCAAAAGTCCGGCAAACACTCTGAGGACGCCAGTTTTTCCCGGATCGTCAAAGAAAAGTTCTTTGTCGAAAGAATCCTCAGCTATAATCTTTGATTTAGATGGGGTGCGTTCAAAATAGGTAAAGTGTACTGTCACTGACCCCTATTTTAAAGGGGTTTCCAAACATCCCACAAGCTTATATAAGGAGACTACATATCTATGCCCCAGCTTGAGGCCAGCCCAACAATTGACTTTCAAACCGAAACTTACAAAGATGCTTACAGCCGCATCAACGCCATTGTGATAGAAGGCGAACAAGAAGCTCACGACAATTACCTGACACTGGCCGAACTGTTGGCTGACAAAAAAGCAGAGTTAGTTGGCTTGTCCAAGATGGAGAACCGCCACATGAAAGGCTTTCAAGCTTGCGGTCGGAATCTCAAAGTCACGCCGGACATGGCATTTGCCAAGCAGTTCTTTTCGGAGTTGCATAGAAACTTCCAAACGGCCGCTGCTGAAGGTCAGATTGTAACTTGCTTGCTGATTCAATCGCTAATTATCGAGTGTTTTGCGATCGCAGCTTACAACATCTACATCCCCGTCGCCGATGACTTTGCTCGCAAAATCACCGAAGGCGTCGTCAAAGAAGAATACAGCCACCTCAACTTTGGGGAAGTCTGGCTGCAAGCTCACTTTGAGGAATCCAAAGCCGAACTCGAAGCCGCCAACCGCCAAAACCTGCCCATCATCTGGAAGCTGCTAAACGCTGTCGCAGACGATGCCCGCGTCTTGGGAATGGAAAAAGACGCTTTAATCGAAGACTTTATGATTGCCTACGGCGAAGCCCTAGGTAACATAGGCTTTAACAACCGCGATATCATGCGGATGTCAGCACAAGGCCTCGCAGCCTAGTAAATTTGGAAATAAGGAATGGGAAAAGACTTAAAAATAAAAAATAAAAAATGGGATACCTCATTTTAAAATATAAATTTTTAATCTTCCCATCTTCCATCTTCCATCTTCCATTTTCAATCTTCCTTCATTTGACAACTTAATGTTTGGTCTAATCGGTCACTTAACCAGCTTAGAACACGCCCAATCAGTAGCTAACGAGCTGGGCTATCCAGAATATGCCGATCAAGGTCTCGATTTTTGGTGCAGCGCACCGCCCCAAATAGTTGATCATATCACCGTAACAAGCATCACTGGACAAAAAATAGAAGGTCGCTATGTGGAGTCCTGTTTTCTGCCAGAAATGCTAGCCACTCGCCGGATTAAAGCAGCCACTCGCAAAATCCTTAATGCGATGGCACACGCTCAAAAAAACGGGATTAACATCACTGCTTTAGGCGGCTTTTCTTCGATCATTTTTGAGACTTTCAACTTGCAGCAAATTAAGCAAATTCGCAATCTCAAGTTGGAGTTCGAGCGCTTCACAACCGGCAACACTCACACGGCTTACATCCTCTGCCGCCAAGTAGAAGAAGCAGCCCCCAAATTAGGGATTGAACTTTCAAAAGCCACTGTAGCCGTTTGCGGTGCTACTGGCGATATTGGCAGTGCGGTGTGTCGCTGGCTGAATGTTAAAACAAATGTAGCAGAATTGTTGCTCATTGCCCGCGACAAAGAACGATTGCAAGATTTGCAATCGGAATTGGGGCGAGGCAAAATCATGGATTTGGAAGAAGCCCTGCCCCAAGCTGATATTGTCGTGTGGGTAGCCAGTATGCCAAAGGGAGTAGAAATTGACCCTAAGACATTGAAGCAACCCTGTTTATTGATTGACGGTGGCTATCCGAAAAATCTGGCAACTCAGGTTCAGCATCCCGAAATTTACGTACTCAATGGCGGCATTGTGGAGCATTCCCTCGATATTGAGTGGAAAATTATGAAGATTGTCAATATGGATGTACCGGGCCGACAGTTGTTTGCCTGTTTTGCTGAATCAATGCTGCTGGAATTTGAAAAATTGTATACCAATTTTTCTTGGGGACGGAATCAAATTACTGTGGAAAAGATGGAGCAAATCGGTCATATTTCTGTCAAACACGGTTTCCGACCTTTATTAATATCATTTTGATGTTGACAGTTGACTTTTGACAGTTAACTGCAGGAGTTAGGCAGAAAACGGGTTTTTAGGAGAAGAGTGCTTTAAGGCTTTTAATTCTCATAAAAACCCGGTTTCTAGGGGTCGGAAATTTTAATATTACTCCGTAGGTTTGATGCTTAAAAAAAACAAGCTAAGCTGTCGCGCATTTAAATTGTATATTCAGGGCGGGCGGGACACCCCACAAGACTTTGATTTTTTTTGACAGAGAATTTAAATGCCGCAACAGCTTAATACTATTCAGTGTTAGTCTGTATAAACGCCCTATATTAAGGTTAGGCAGAAAAATTATGTCTAATACATAGGGCTTGCTGAAAAAGTCTACAGAGCGAATAATATCGTTTCCGGTTGGATGAGAATGATAAAATCAAGGTCAATAATTCCCCCTTCCCCCACGGATTACTCCCAACGGACCACTCCCCATCATTCCGGTGTAACCAGAATTAATATAAGCTCGCGCCACACAACTTAAAAAATAGTAGGTGCGTCGCTTATTTCTCAAATTTACCCAGCGACTTGCCACGAAAGTGCATTTGATCGAAAAGGCGATCGTTGCTTCCAGTGATAAAGCCTATGGAGATAGTCGGCATCTTCCCTATACCGAAGATATGCCATTGATTGGCAGCCATCCTTATGATTGCTCAAAATTATGTCAGGAACAGGTTGGAACAAGGCATTGCCGAAACAGTGCAATGGAATTGTAAATATTTTGAGCATCGTGTCTAGTCGGCGAATGATATTAATGATTTGGATGTGAACTATATTTAATCTGCCTCAACTAGCGCCAGGGATGAGATAAATAAGGCTTTGGAACGAACCATTGCCTTTGAAGTTGGCTCTGGTTCGTTCGATATGGATGATACGGTCTATGACGATGGGGGGAAGTAGCGATGAGTAGTCGCCTGCTTATTTGGGCTTGCTGCCAACCACCATGGAATAATAGCCATAGGTATTTATTACCTTGAGATCAGTGAATCCGGCTGTGCTGAGCATCTGGAATAGTTCCGGGGCTGAATACTGTTTTCCTTGTGTCATCAATATCAGAATTAGGGAGAAGGCGGTGGCAACCCTTGGCATATCCTTGCCATCATTGAGCAGAATTTCATGGATGAAGATTTTCCCACCCGGCTCTAGTGCATCAAAACTCTGGCGGACAAAGAATTCACATTTTTCTTTACCCCAATCATGGAAAATATTGCTGAAGATGATTCCGTCATAGTCGCGCGGCCACGGGTCTTTGAAAAAATCCATTGCAAGGGTATCAATTTGCTTGTTCAGTCCCTGAGTGATAATGAATTCATTGGCTATTTGGCAGACAACTGAGAGTTCCAGGATGGTGAATTTCATGTGCGGGTATTTGTCAGCCAGTGGCAGGCAAAAAGTGCCGATCCCGCCACCAATGTCAAGCAGCCTAGTCAAACCCGCAAACTCTGCAGATTGTGCAGCTGCAGTTGCGGGGGCGATGGTTTGAGAGTGCATGTGTTGGGCAAATTTTTTAGCCTGTTCAGTGTCAATTTCATGCGTTTCCCAAATATCATTTTTGGAATAAAAGGTCGATGCATCCTTTTTAATCGCATTCATTACCGTTTCATGTGAAAGTGGCAAAGTCTTCATCAAATGCAAGATTCCACCCCAATAATAGTGGCTATCGGGCAGCAGGAAAGTGCGCGCCGTATCGGTAAGATAAAATGCGGCATTTCTTTGCGTCAGGAAACCGATAGATACCATTAATCCGAGCAGCGATTCTGTGCCACGGATGCCTAAAGCCAGTTTGCTGGCGGTTTCCTCTAGCGTTGCAGGCGTTTGTTCTAAAAATGCAAAGAGGCCGATTTCATCTGCGACAGTGAGTGCCGGAAAATAACAGGAAGACATCCAAGTATCCCAAAGCAGACGATCGTTACAGGTTAATAGAGTAGATTGCATGATATCCCTGATGTTGGTTGATGTTGCAGCTTAAGGTGGATTGAGGGTTCAATCCGGATTAAATGACGAGGAAATATGCGTATTTGACTTAGGCATTAACAACCTAATTATGTCATTCACAAGTGTTGCGAAGAATCTTCAATCCTCGCCCAACCATTAAAATGCCTAAGTCCTGTGCATATTTTTTTTTTACGCAGGGTATGCGCCGTGAACAAACCAGACGGTCAACGGAGTACCATTAGAGCGCAGGCTTCTTTTTCCCTCGATGCCAGGGCTTTTTTGAGTGACGTAGAACCACCACCACTTTCGCAATTCAATCCAATCTTTTTGATAAGCTTGGCTGATTTTTTTTGCTCTCCAAAGACTCACCTCACTGACAAGAATGCCATCAATCTGACAATTCTTTAGGCACTTTGTTGAGACAATTCCAGCAAGGTTGAGAAGTTCCCTTGGGGTCAAGGAATACAACGCTTTTACCTAATTTCCCAGCGACATATTTGATGACATTAGCAAATTGACTGTGAGCAGCATCAAGCAGTGATTTATTCCAACCACTCTTACCTGCCTGACCCAAGAATCAAGTAAACTAAATTGCCATCTTCAATATGAGTCTTGACTGGGGCGCGTTTACTCCTATTCTTAAGACTAAAATCCTCTACAACCAAAACATCACACTTGTCAAATAACTTATGTGCTGTTTTGAATTGCCAATCAAGTCTTGTTCTAGCTACAAATTTATGGAGCTTAGAAATCTTGCCTTTGAGAATTTTTTAGAGCTTATAACCTTTAACCCTGCTAGCTAACTTTGCTTGAAGTCTGGCCAACTTTTCAGCAGATGCTCTCAAAAATCTCGGGTTTTAAACTCGTTCATTATTGGATAGGTAGGCGTAATTAGTAATCCCTAGCTCAATACCCATACTGTTTTCTGCTGTCGGTTGAATTTCTACAACCGTTACTGGAACTGTTTTATCTTCTAGCGTTAGGGAAATATGCTATCCATCTGCTTCTGTGATAACCGTTTCAGTCTTAACCTTGAATCCTTTAGGTATTGGTCTATGGAATACGATTGGCACTTAACCTACTTTTGCGGTAGTCGATACAAATCCTCTGAAGGCTCATCTTTGATAATCTTCTAATTATCAAGTTGAGGATAAGTAAGAGATTTGTAGTAAGGTCAACCTTTAAATTTAGGCTTGCCTCTACGATTGCCATTTCTGTCAAGTATCGTAAAGTTTGAAAAGGAAGTTTCCACAGGATTCACTACATCCTGCAAAACCTGGGAATCCAAGGCTTTGTAATCAGGAAATAGTCTTTTGGTGTTTTTTAAGTCAGCTAACTGTACAGTTTGCCATTGCATATAGCCACCATCAATGTTTAAGAAAACATTACCCTTTTTTGTTAAAGGATTACCAGAGCCATCTTTTTTCTTACCATCTCTCGTTTGCACTCTAGTGAGAGGAATATTCTTGTAGATTTCCTCTACTGAAACTCGATATGCAGTTAAAGGGAGGGCATTGATGGGTGTTCTGGCCGCTTCCCACTATTTGAATCTTTCGCCTCATCGGTAGTTGTATAACCTAGGGCAAAGTTAGAGGTGAGTCGCTATCGTCACCGATTGATGTTTAGTGGGTTTTAGGCTGTACTTCTAGGTTAGTTGCATAAACTTCTTGTTTTCGACCTAATTACAATATACTCTATTTGGTCACATTGTTATGATTGTATTACTGTTTCAATTCCTAGAAAGTACATTGACAATCAGGATGCTCCCGAAATATAATTGGGCTGCTTCGGAACAAAGAAGACCGCGACGCCTTCGATCGAGAGGCGTGGTTGATTCGGGGTACGGAGGCTTATAAGGCCTTCTTTGACCGAAAGCAGCCTGGCTACAAGCCCCCGGATTCTTTCGTGGAGCGAGAAAAAAGCTCCGAATCGTCATCACGAGTCCCCGGATTTATGTGACGAATGTTGTTTACAATGGAGAGCTAGTATTTAAAGACATTCAGGAGCATCCAATTTGTAAATTAATGGCAAAAATTTTTGAGTAGCTTGTGTTGGGAAAATTCAGGGTGAGGCCGATCGCCTATGTATAGCCTTTCTCAGTAACATGAGGTGCTCTCGCGGGCATAGGGCATAGGCCTCCGTGGGCATAGGGCATACCTCACTTTTTTGAGAACCGCTATAGTTAAAACAAAATGACATAATTCTTACTATTTTCAAAGGAACAAGCGCTCGAATAGGCTGAGGCGCTTAAAAGTTTTGACCGCAATTTTTGATAGTCATCACTTCGATAATTTTTTTGCCCATCTCGTCCGAGATTTCTAAAGCTTCGGCAAGTTCCACTAAGAATTCCTTTTCTTCTTGAGTGAATATTCCATCTACCAAAACTAAATCTGTGGCGATCGCAAAAGCGGTTTCTCGAAGCTGAGGAGTTAGGGTATTTTTAGCAGCTGCAAATACCTCAGCCGGATTGTAATGACGGCTCAAGTTCAGGACTTTCTTAAAAAGCTCTTGGAAGTGTTCCCCTGAATAAGAGCTGAACAAGCGGAGGTGATTCGCGGCAAGGGTTTGTCTTTCTTCTTCTGAGATTTGACCGTCGGCGGCAACAGCTAATACAGAAATGGCTGTTAAAGCTTCCGAGGGAGTGAGTTCGATCGTACTTGTGTCGCTTTTTGTACGAACGAACAATTCAGCAGGATTTGGTCTTTTGTGGCTGTGGGCAGGCATAGGCGCGCGGGGAAAGCTCCGGGTAAAACTCTGAGCTGAGCCATAACAGTTTACCACAAAACGAACATCAAGGAGCTGGTTTTCAACGGCGTCCGGCAGCAAATCACTATTCAAAATTCAAAACTTTCGATTTTCCCTCTTTTTCAGCATCCCCTGACACGGTAGGATCTGGAAATAGTCGATCGACAAAAAATTAAAACCTTATAGAAATTATCAGCGTGCCAAACTCAGACCGCAAACCACTACTCCTAGATTTTGAAAAGCCGCTGGCGGAACTAGAAACCCGAATTCACCAGATCCGCGAACTCGCCGCAGAAAACGGCGTCGATGTCACCGACGAAATTCGCAAACTCGAAGCTCGCTCGGCCCAACTGCGACAAGAAATTTTCAGCAGCTTGTCCCCCATGCAGCGGCTGCAACTCGCCCGTCACCCGCGCCGCCCGAGCACCCTCGATTACATTCAGGCAATTAGCGACGAGTGGATCGAGCTTCACGGCGATCGGCGCGGCACAGACGACCCGGCCCTTGTCGGCGGAATTGCCCGCATAGACGGGCGTCCCACAGTCATCATCGGCCATCAAAAAGGGCGCGACACTAAAGACAATATCGCCCGTAACTTCGGCATGGCTGCTCCCGGCGGCTACCGCAAAGCCCTGCGGTTGATGGAACACGCCGATCGCTTCGGAATGCCAATTTTCACCTTTATCGACACTCCGGGAGCTTGGGCGGGCTTAGAAGCAGAACAGCTCGGACAGGGAGAGGCGATCGCCTGCAACCTCCGAGAAATGTTTCGCCTCGACGTTCCCATCATCTGCACCGTCATCGGCGAAGGAGGTTCCGGGGGCGCATTGGGTATCGGTGTCGGCGAGCGGCTGTTGATGCTGGAACATTCCGTCTACACCGTCGCCACCCCCGAAGCTTGTGCGGCCATCCTCTGGAAAGACTCTGGGAAAGCTAACTTGGCCGCAGAGGCCCTCAAAATCACCTCTTGGGATTTGAAAAACCTCGGCGTTCTCGATCAAATAGTACCAGAGCCGATCGGCGGCGCTCACTCGAATCCCCTCAAAGCTGCGTCCATACTCAAACAAGCTTTGTTAGAAAACTTAGCAGAACTGACACAGCTTACTGGTCAGCAGCGACGCGAGATTCGGTATCAAAAGTTTCGCGACATCGGTGTATTCACTGAACTTTCTGCTTGAGCCGATCGATTCAGAGTTATCAGTTAGGACTTAAAAATCTCTTAACTGATAACTCATTATTCTGCAAATCAATCAGCAGTGTTATAATTTCTCAGGTGACACCCGCTTAACAGTTCTTAATGTGGATCTCATAATTAACTGCGATCGCCCGTAGCAGACAGCTTTCTAATTTGCCGAAGAAGGCTGCAACGCTTGAGGAAGTTGCCGAGCGAAAGTATTAGGACAGTCAAGAACCTCAGCCTAAAGGCATGAGGCTTGAAGGAGAAATCTAACAAGCCGTTTTGACCAGCCTCAGTCTTAACTGACTACGTTTTTGGAGTCACGACACCCTGGGATGCGTAGCTAGTCCTTTGCTCTGTCGCTGAAGGTTAAACAGTTCTAAGGTCACTGGGAC
Source organism: Microcoleus sp. OTE_8_concoct_300 (assembly GCF_031383065.1). Lineage (NCBI taxonomy): Bacteria > Bacillati > Cyanobacteriota > Cyanophyceae > Oscillatoriales > Microcoleaceae > Microcoleus > Microcoleus sp. OTE_8_concoct_300. The sequence goes on from NZ_JANMZH010000495.1 coordinate 39,625, forward strand.
AGTGCTTTCAGCCTAACAAGCTCTTAAAACATTGGCGAAGTACAGACGACCTGGCAGGTCGTCTCTTCTACTCCGAAAGGAGATTGAGGCAACCATACCTCATCGGAGGGGCAACCATACCCCTCCACCCCGCAAAGGTTTTAAGTCAATGTAAAGGCGTCCTAAAAGGACGGGGTTTCAAACCCATATTTCTGATGAACCATCCCACAACAAAGCAGGCTCTGATTACCGGAGCCAGCAGCGGTATTGGCAAAGCGACGGCTCTAGCGTTCGCTGCCGAGGGCATAAATCTGGCCTTAGTTAGCCGAGAGTCGGAAAACTTAGAAGCCGTTGCCACAGCAGCCCGAGAAGTCGGAGTGAAAGCAGAAGCTTATCCCTTAGACTTGGCAAAAATTGAGCAAGTGCAAAGCAGCATCAGCGCGATCGCAGCTCAATTGGGTGCCGTAGATATCCTGGTCAACAGCGCGGGTATGGGCTACACCGGCTCTTTGACCGAAACGTCCCTAGCCGACTGGCAGAGCGTTCTAGACCTCAATCTTACTAGCGTTTGGCAGTGCATTCTAGGAGTTTTGCCGTCGATGCGCGATCGCGGATCGGGAATCATCATCAACGTTTCCTCGATCGCCGGCATCCAAACCTTCCCCAACTGGGGGCCCTACTGCGTCAGCAAATTCGGTCTCATGGCTTTGTCTAAAACCTTAGCCGCCGAAGAACGGGCTCGCGGAATTCGGGTAACAGCAATCTGTCCGGGTTCTGTCAACACTCCCATGTGGGACACAGACACCGTGCAAGCCGACTTCGATCGCAGCGCCATGTTAACCCCAGAAATCGTGGCCCAATCAATTCTGCACGCAGTTCAGTTGCCAGCAAATGCAGTAATTGAAGAAATCACCCTCATGTCCAACGCAGGAGTTTTGTGAACTTAAGATTTGAGACTGCTGGATTTTTCTCGAATTCAACAATCTTTGAATCTCTAGCTATATCCCCCTATCGAAAATCGATTCACCCTCACACCAAATTGTTATGACAACTGCATCTTCTACCGATTCCAATGGCTCGAACTCACTCTCGACTGACAGCATGAAACTGTTACAAACAGCAGATAATAACTCCCCGCGCATCCCCACTCGACCCGATCGCAATTCCTCGCACGGTCAAGAATCCAGCGTACCCGTACCCTCAGAAGTAGGCCAGGAAGAAATGATCGAGGCCGTTCGCACCCTGCTGCTGGGAGTAGGAGAAGACCCCGAACGCGAAGGATTGCTCAAAACCCCGAAGCGGGTAGCAGAAGCACTGCGGTTTCTCACCAGCGGCTATACTCAATCCCTCGAAGAACTCCTCAACGGCGCTATCTTTGACGAAGGCCACAACGAAATGGTACTGGTACGAGACATCAGCGTATTCAGTATGTGCGAACACCATATGCTGCCGTTTATGGGCCGAGTTCACGTGGCTTACATTCCCAACCAAAAAGTAGTGGGACTGAGCAAATTAGCCAGAATTTCCGAGATGTACAGCCGCCGGTTGCAGGTGCAAGAACGTTTGACACGCCAAATTGCCGAAGCAGTTCAGACAATATTGGAACCGAAGGGAGTGGCTGTAGTAATGGAAGCCAGCCATATGTGCATGACGATGCGGGGCGTCCAAAAACCGGGTGCTTGGACGGTTACGAGTGCCATGTTGGGCGTGTTTCAAGATGAACAGAAAACTCGCGAAGAATTCCTGAATTTGATCCGCCACCA
>NZ_JANMZH010000518.1:0-4096 GCF_031383065.1 Microcoleus sp. OTE_8_concoct_300
CAATGGAATGAGCAAAATGTCCCGCAAGTCTTGGCTCATCGAGTAGCTTACTTAAATGGAATGATTGGTGTCAATCTCAAAGCAGCAGCTTAAATTATCATCAGTATTTATACTGATTGCATAACTGTTATGCTCCCTCGCACGAGAGCGTATCTGCTATCAAATCATTAATATCGACTTGGCTCAGAGGTTCCAAGGTAATAGTATTTACCGTTACTTGGGATTTTTCCATCTCTGCTACTGTCAACATAAATGGATGAGCCGGGGATACTTCGTTATCTCGATATGCCCCAATTACCAGCAAATTCTGACTATCTTTTTCACTCATCAACACTTGCAACAGCTTCAGGGATGCTGAATCTGACCATTGCAAATCATCCAAAAAAATCACTAAGGGATGTTCTTGTGTAGCAAACACAGAGATAAAATTTTGAAAAAGTAAATTAAAACGGTTTTCTGCGGCACTTCCCGAAAGTTCAGAGACAGGCTGTTGTTTGCCAATAATTCGTTCGAGTTCGGGAATTACTTCTACAATAACTTGACCGTTTTCGCCAACAGCAGTGATAATTTTTCTTTGCCATTGTTCGAGCTCAGCGTCACTTTCTGAGAGTAATTGCTCCATCAAATCTCGGAAGGCTTGCACAAAAGCACTAAATGGAATGTTGCGTTGGAATTGGTCGTATTTGCCTTTGATGAAATAACCGCGTTGGCGAACTATGGGTTTGTGAATTTCGTTGACTACAGCGGTTTTCCCAATGCCGGAAAATCCGGCAACTAGCATCATTTCGCTGCGGGATAAATTTGAGTCACCCGAGCTCCCCTTAATCAAGGGAGGGTCTTCTTTTGGGCCGTTTCTTTCGTTCCCAAGAATAGCCTGGGAACGAGAGCTAGAGGGGTTTGCTACTCGATCGAATGCTGCTAATAATGCAGCGACTTCGGTTGCTCTGCCGTAGAGTTTTTCTGGTATGATAAAGCGCTCGCAAAAATCCCGCTTCCCAATGGCAAAACTCTCTATTTTACCTGTATCATTGAGTTGCTGCAAACAAGTTTCTAAATCGGCTTTCAGCCCTAATGCACTCTGATACCGAGATTCGGCATTTTTGGCAATCAATTTGCTGACAATTTGCGAGAGGACAAGGGGAATTTGGGGATTAATTTCACGTACCGATGGCGGGTGCTGGGCAATATGACAGTGGATCAATTCCATCGGATCGCTGCATTGAAATGGCAATTTTCCTGTCAGCAACTGGTAAAAGGTGACACCGAGAGAATAAAAATCTGTGCGGTAGTCGAGGCCGCGATTCATTCTTCCTGTTTGTTCGGGAGATAAATAGCTGAGTGTTCCTTCCATTACTTTGGGACTCATCAGCATTTGAGTCTCTCGCGGCAGCAAAGATGCAATACTAAAGTCAATGAGTTTGACTTGTTTAGTCTCAGGATTAATGAGAATGTTGGCGGGTTTAATGTCTTTGTGAATGATGCGGTGGCGGTAAAGTAGATCTAATGGGTAATAAATATGTAGTGATTAGATATTTATTGGCTCAAGACATAGTTGTAATGATGGATAAAATACCAAATAGCACCAATATGGTTTTCTAACTTTTTAGAAAATGAAAGAGTTTTTCTTACGATCCGAGAAACACGTTGGCGCAAAGTATTATTAAATCTTTCAATGTGATTAGTCTTTCCACTTTCTTTACCAACTGGCTGATGGCGTTTGCTTGGAAAAACACAAGCATATGCAGCCCAAAAATCTGTATAGCAAACAGCACATTGTCGATATACAGGAGGTAGAGAATTCCATAATTGTTTTGCTCCTTCTTCGCTACGAGCGCCAATATAAACACCAATAATTTCTCTGGTTTCTCTATCCATTGCTAACCATACCCATTGCTTATTTTCTTTGCAATCTACAAATGACCACAGTTCATCACATTCAACATTCAATCTAACTTTTTTTTTAGGTTTAACCTTTACTGTGCGTTCGATTGAGGCATATTTATTATTTACGTAATCCTGTAACCATTTTTGAGAAACACCCGTGCTTCTAGCTATACCAGCCAAAGAAATCTTCTCCAAAAGAAGTCGATCGATTAAATCTTTTGTTTCTGAGCTAATTACTTTGTTGGTCGGATTTTCGACAAATTGGCGACCGCAACTTTGACATTTGTATTTGGGTTTTTTATTGTGAATTCTACCATTTTTAACTATGTGATTTGAACCACACTCAGGGCAATTTGGTCGTAAGGATAGCATATTATATGACTAAACTAATCTTGTTGGCAGATATCAAGGATTCCAGCAATAATCCCTGATGATAGCATAACTGTAACTCAACCTACATTCAAACGCGAAAAAAATATTAAAATCACAAAATTTGATTGTATGAGTTATAAAAGTATCCTATGTATTCAATTACTGTAATTAAATTTCACTACATATTTATTACTACCGAAGCAGGTATATACTTGACCGCAGTAAATATAACTGCGATCGACAAAGCAGCAGTAAGTAAATTTTTAAATTTCATAAAAGTTCTGAAAAGCTTTCGTAGCTTTGTTTTGCGGTTAATGTATTGCTACAGTAGGGCGATCGGTCTCTCCAGAATTTCCCCAAAAATTTGCCCAGATTGCGGAATTTACTTTTACCCGCCCCGGTGCAGCGTGCATATACCTGCGGGCTGACTAAAAAAAAATTCTATTTATATCCTTAGAAGGAGGAAATCTTATAAAAATTGGACGATGATTGAATAGAAAAGCAATACCGTACCTGCGCTGTTGTAAGTTCTCAGCAACTATTTGTGTTGTCAAAATTGGTTTGAGAAATTAATTGACTATCAAAACTGTTGGCAGCAGCTCAGGTTCCTCAACCCTGCCAAAACACATCACACCTCCAATCCCAATGAACTCGGAGCGGCAATGAATAAAGTCAACCCCGAACCCAAAAGATCGCGCTTCATGGCAATGCTGCTGACAACGCTGCTTACCTTTCCCTTTGTCACTGCTTGCGGTTCTAGCCAGCAAAGTTCGCCTCCTCCGCCTCCTGTTGACAACACTCGCGCTGGAGGAGTGCAAACTAATCGCGCCTCGACTCCTTCGCCACAAGCGAAAAAAGGACTGAACACTGCTCAAAAAGTAGGGATTACTTTAGCAGGAGCAGCCGCCCTTTACTACATCTACAATCAGTACAAAAATAAACAAGAAAAGGGGCCGCAGGGAAAACATTACCTTTCCAAAAACGGTCGCGTTTACTACCGCGATGCCCAGAATCGCGCGGTCTGGGTAACGCCCCCGCCTGAAGGAATTAAAGTTCCGGAGTCTGAGGCAGCGCGTTACCGCGAATTCCAGGGGTACAACAACCAAAAAACCGGTCGAGACCTTACTAGCTTGCCGGAAGCTACAAGTCCTGTTCCCGCACAGTAGCGTAACTACTTGAGATTTTAGATGGCCGCTGCCGTGATTCTCAATTAAATCGGGGATTCCCAATCTAAAACAGCCATTTTTCAACACATAAAAAAAAAGAGGAACTTTATCATGGTAGACGGATTTTTGCGGAATATAAAAGATGCGATCCTCGGACCAGACGGCGAGCAAGTCGATGCTGACGGCAATTACGAAGATGCCTCAAATCCCGGACAGTACGGCAACGTGAGTCCCGCCAGCGAAGACCCCTACGGCGACCCGGCGGATGAGGAAGGGTTTAGTTGAGTCAGTTAGCTAGAAAATTTACCTGGTAAGCAACAGCACCCCTGCAGGGGTGTTTTTTTTTTGGAGGACTAAGCTGCTACGCATCTAAATTAAATATAGAGACGGGCAGGATGCCCGTCCCACAAGAGTTGTAGAAAAATTGACTGTCAAATTAGATGCACAACAGCTTAGGGTCGCGAATTAAAGAACTTACACTTTTAATTGTGATTGTGGGATGGGCGTCCCGCCCGTCCTTTTTGGACGGGCGGGACGCCCATCCCACAAACTTGTGGAAGTTATTTAATTCTCATTCCGGTAGTAATAAATATGTAGTGAAATTTAATTACAGTAATTGAATACATAGGATACTTTTATAACTCATACAATCAAATTTTGTGATTTTAATATTT
>NZ_JANMZH010000527.1:0-18323 GCF_031383065.1 Microcoleus sp. OTE_8_concoct_300
TTGTGGGAGGGGCGCCCCCCCCGACAAAAACGGCGGGGCGGCACGCCCATCCCACAAACTTGTGGAAGTTATTTAATTCTCATTTCTAAGTTTTTGCAGCATTCTCGTTACCAGGAAGAGCCTGGTAACGCAGATCCGTGAGGAAGAGCCCAAAGCAAAGTCGAGAGGGATCCTACTTAGTCAAGCCGTGTTCGAGAGCGAAGCGAACTAACTCAGTACGGCTGTTAGTACCCGTCTTGCTAAACAAACGGCTGACGTACTTTTCCACATTGCGCACGCTAGTTTCCAAGCGGCGGGCAATTTCCTTATTCATCAAACCTTGAGCAACCAAATCCAAAACACTTTGTTCTCGGGGAGTCAAATCAATTTTAATCGGCGAAGGACTTTGGGCGATCGAACTCCGCCCGCTCAGCAAAGACTCAATTCTCGCCATTTGGCTTGTCAAAGCAGCAATATCTGGACTTTCAGCATTTTCGCTCGTTTCCTTAGCAGCCGCGCGACGGGCCAGCAAATTCGTTACTATTGCTACTAACTCGTCGGGATCGAAGGGCTTAGAAAGATAAGCATCGCAGCCTGCTTGATAGCCTTGAATACGATCGCTCGTCATCCCCTTAGCCGTCAAAAATACCACCGGCAAAGCCTTATAGCGAGGATCTTCCCGCACTTGCTTGAGAAACTGATAACCGTCCACCTGTGGCATCATAATGTCGGAAATCAGCAAATCAGGATTGTGCTGTTGCAAGAGCTCCCAGCCGTCGCGAGCATTGCTGGCAACCTCAACCACAAAATTACTATCTTCCAAATAAGCTTGTACGGCTTCCCGCAAGCCCGGTTCATCATCTACCAATAATAATCGTGCTGACATATCTTTTACCCTTACCCTTTACCAGTATCTTTTACTTTAGTCGAATTTAACTCTTATTGTCACTCCATCCATCGAAGGATCTCAATAATATCAATTCCTGTTGCATTGGAATGATTAAACCGCAGAGTACGCAGAGAACGCAGAGTTCGAGAACAGAGAGATGAATAATTCCGATGCTAACGGATTTGATATAAATTGTTGTTAAACTCAAGAGTTTTGAGTTGTGTTTTGATCTCAGGATTAAAAACTGATTAAATCTTTAATTCAAAACTCAAAACTCAAAACTCAAAATTATTATTGAACCCTTCTACTTAAACTTTTGAACGATCGGTCAAAATTTCATAGCCAGTGTCCGTCACCAACACAGTATGCTCAAACTGAGCCGACATAGCATTGTCAACGGTTACAGCAGTCCACTTGTCCGAAAGCGTCCGAGTGTACTTAGAACCCGCATTCAGAATCGGTTCGATCGCCAATGTCATGCCCGATCGCAATTTCACGTTTGGCATTTCGCGGGTGCGAAAATTGAAAACCGACGGTTCCTCGTGCAAATTTCGCCCGACACCGTGGCCGGTAAACTCCTCAACGACGCTAAAACCGTTGCTTTTGACATGATCTTCGATCGCACCAGCGAGATCGAGCAAATAGGCTCCTGCTTTGACTTGTTCGATGCCTTTGTAGAGAGCTTCTTCTGCGACTCGGATTAATTTTGCCGATTCCGGTGTTACTTCCCCAACTGCGATCGTGATGCAAGAATCGCCGTGAAAACCTTGATAATATGCCCCAGTATCTACCTTAAGAACATCTCCTGCCCGAATTACCTTTTTGGGATTGGGGATGCCGTGAACAACTTCGTTATTAATGCTAGAGCAAATCGATCCCGGAAAACCGTGATAGCCTTTAAAACTCGGAGTTGCACCCATAGAACGGATGCGTTTTTCCGCATAAGCATCCAAATCAGCAGTAGTCATTCCCGGTTTCACCATTTGGGAAATTTCTTTGAGTACCGTTGCGACAATTTTCGCTGCCTGCCGCATAATTTCGATTTCGCGTTCCGACTTAATTTCAATGCCTCGACGCTGTTTTTTGACTTGGGGTGCTTGAGTTGGCCCAGAAAGCAGACTGCTAAAAATATTCATGTATTAGTGTCGGGTAATTTTGTACTTTGACGGCAGGTTGAAGCAAAAAAACGGCAAAGATCCGGCTTTTGGGAGAAAAACGGATGTCTTGTTCCGAACTGTCGATCGCTTGTCCTTTAAGCTAGCTTAATATTTTTCTCAGTAATCGGCACGGGATTGGGGGGTCAAAAAAGCGGTTTCAACCGCCGAGTCCGTCGGCTCGGGATCGACGAGCATTCCTGCGAGGTTAGCAATTCCGGCAATTAACTGAGGTACCTCAACTGGTTTAGATAAGTGCATCTGGAAACCAGCTTCCAGCGCTTGCTGGCGCTCGGACTCTCTGGCGTAGGCCGTCAGGGCGATCGCAGGCATCATTCCACCCCTGAGCACTTCCATTTCTCTCACCCGCGCGATCAACTCGTAGCCGTCTGCTTCGGGCATTCCAATGTCACTCAGCAGCACATCCGGCCAAGAACTCTCCAGTTCAGCTAGAGCCTCTGCCACCGATGAGGCCGATCGCACCAGAGCTCCTTCATCCTCCAGTAAAGCAATCAAAAACTCCCGCGTGTCATCGTCATCATCCACCACCAGCAACTGCAAATTTACCAGAGTTGGGAGGATCTCGGCCTGGTCATTGAGCTCGGACCAATCATCGTCATCCGCGAGGGCGTTCCTCTGTGCAAGAGGTAGAGCCACCGTAAATTTCGCACCCTCGCCCGGATTATTTTCTGCATCCACCTTACCGCCGTGCTGTTCCACCAAGTGACGGACGATCGCTAATCCCAGTCCCAAACCCCCGTAAGACCTAGTTGTGCTGCTATCAGCTTGGCGGAAGCGATCGAAAACATAAGGCAAAAAATCAGGAGCGATACCAATGCCGTTATCAATTATCTGAATTTGAGCTTCATCGCCAACTGACTCCAACCGCACCTCTACTTTACCCTCTTCCGGAGTAAACTTAATCGCATTTGACAGCAAATTCCACACAATTTGCTGCAAGCGATCGGAATCGCCGATCACTTCACTTACCTTTGGACTCCTGGTTAATTCTAGGACTATTGATTTTTCCTCAGCCAGCGGCTGCAAAGAATCTATTGCCAGCTCGATCACAGATTCCAACCGAATCGGATGCTTATTTAAATTTAGTTTCCCCCGCAGAATCCGCGAAACATCTAAAATATCTTCGATAAGTTGAGATTGAGATTTAGCATTACGCTCAATTGTTTCTAGAGCTTTATCAATAGTTTCTTCGTCAAATTTTTTCACCCGAAGCAGCCTGGACCAGCCGAGAATTGCATTTAAAGGAGTGCGGAGTTCGTGAGAAAGAATCGCGAGAAATTCATCCTTCATCTGGTTAGCTCTCTCAGCTTCCTGCCGCGCCACTTGTTCGCGGATTAGTCGGCCGCGTTCTTCCTCTGCTTGCTTGCGGTCTGTGATATCTCTCACCGTGCCCACGTGACCGATCAGTTTTCCCAAATCCGAAAACATTGGCGACGACTGCACGTGAATCCAACGCACATTTTCGCTACCAGCTAATCGAAACTCGTTAGAATATTCCTGGCTTTCTTTAATCCAAGCTAACCAATCTGCTACTACGCGATCGCGATCTTCTGGATGAACTTCCCGCTGCCAAACATCTGCCAAACTTTCCTCCAAAGTTAACCCGCAAATCGCTTGACAACGGGGGTTGATGTAAGTACAGCGGCCTTCAACGTCAGCTACGTAAATTCCCAGGGGCGAACAAGCACACAAAGTGCGAAACCGCTCTTCACTTTTACTTAGTTCAGTATTAACAGCAGCTAACTGTGTTGCTTGCTGCTTCACCTCGACTGTTTTTTGGAACAATTCCACAAATACCTGCACCTTCGATGTCAATATTTCCGGTTTCAAGGGTTTGAACAGGTAATCCACCGCACCCAGAGAATAACCTTTAAACACGTGGGTATCATTACTGCTGAATGCTGTGATAAAAATAATCGGAGTCGATCGCGATCGATCTCTAGAGCGAATCAATGTTGCTGTCTCAAATCCATCCATTCCCGGCATCTGCACATCAAGTAAAATTACCGCAAAATCTTGATTGAGCAGACATCTGAGAGCCTCCGTGCCCGAATTAGCTTGTACTAGATTATAAGAGGAGCTGTTGAGGATAGCTTCTAGAGCCAGCAAATTTTCTGGGCGATCGTCAACTAGAAGGACATTTACTTGAGCGGGGCGCTGCACATCCATAAATTTTTTAATTTTTAATTCTTAGTAACTTGACTAAACAGGGAGCGATTTTAGAGAGGGGTAAAATCCAGTCTACTTCAACATTTGCGATCGCGGAGGCGGGCATTGTCCGGCATAGAGCAGACGCCGGTTCCTCCACAAATGTCAATCCTCCCTCAGCTTTAATTTTTGCCAGCCCTTCACTACCATCAGAATTAGCTCCCGTTAAAATTATCCCGATCGCTTTCTCCCCAAAGGCATCCGCAGCAGACTCAAACAGCACATCGATTGAGGGCCGCGCGTAGCAGACAGGACCCTCTGTTGATAGTGCAAATGTAGGAGTTGCGCGACTTAGGATTGGGGAGTTTGAATTGTGGAGTGGCTCCAGAGGAACCCTCCCCCACTCTGTAAAGTCGTTTTCAGACACGTAGGGGTTCCATTCCCAGGGCGATTCTATAAGCAAGTGATAGTCAGCAGGAGCCACATAAACCCGTCCCGGGGCGATCGGCTCTTTGTCTTCTGCCTCTGTGATTTGGAGAGAAGTTTGCTGTTGTAAAAAATCAGTAAGCCTATCCTGAGAACTCTTATGGCGGTGTTGGACAATAACTACAGGCAAAGGAAAGCTTTGTGGCAAATCTGCCAGCAGCACTGTCAAAGCCTGTAGCCCTCCCAAAGACGTGCCAACAACCACTATTTCAAAATTTTTTTTATTTAACTCGGCGGTAGAGTTTATCACTCCTTTCAATTGCTTCATAGTGTTTTTCATAAGGTGTAAAATTTAGAGACTCCTGATGTCCCAGCCCTAAAACTCCAAACATTCCCAGGCTCTCATAAAAAAGCTTGTGTACCCGAGCTTGCAGGTGTGAATTGAAATAAATCAGCACATTCCGGCACAAGATAACATTAAATTCATTAAAAGAAGTATCCGTTGCTAAGTTGTGGTGAGCAAAGACAATATTCTCTTTAAGTGAAGAGCGAAAAATCGCATTTTCATAGGCAGCCGTGTAATACTCAGAAAACGCTTTTGTGCCTCCGGCTTGGTGGTAAAGTTGCGTATATTCTTGCATTGATTTCAGCGGAAAAATACCATTTTTTGCTGTTTTCAAAACTAATTCATTCATGTCAGTAGCGTAAATCCTACAGCGGTCATAAAGTCCTTCTTCTTGCAGCAATATTGCCATAGAATAGACTTCTTCTCCCGTTGAACATCCAGCGTGCCAAATCCGAATAAAAGGATAAGTACGCAGCATTGGCACCACTTTATTTCTGAAACTCAGGTAAAAGCTGGGATCGCGAAACATCGCCGTTACATTCACAGAAACGTCCAGCAGGAAACGGTCTAGGTAGGCAGGATTGTGGAGTAGCTTGTCCTGAAGTGCCGAGACAGTGGTTAGCTGTTCCGACCGAATAGTGTTCCAAATGCGGCGCTTGAGAGAGGCAAGAGCATAATTGCGAAAATCAAATCCGTAATAGCGAAATATCCCCTCTAGTAGCAGTTTTATTTCGATTGTTTCAAGTTCATGGGTTTCGGGCATTTTTCATTAGTAATTGGGAATTGGGCATGGGGCATGGGGCATGGGGCATGGGGCATGGGGCATAGTTGACTGTTGATTGTTGACTGTTGACTGTTGACTGCTGACGGTTGACTGTTGACGGTTGACTGTTGACTGTTAACTGTTGATATCGTTTCCGGTTGCATCGGAATGATTTAACCGCAGAGGGCGCAGAGAACGCAGAGGGAGAGAATACAGAGATGAATAATTCCGATGCTACCGGATTTGATATGACTGCTGACTGTTGACTGCTGACTGTTGACTGCTGACTGTTAACTGTTAACTGATGACTGCCAACTGACAACTGCCAACTGACAACTGCCAACTGCCAACTGCCAACTGCCAACTGCCAACTGCCAACTGCCAACTGACAACTGACAACTGACTTCCATTATCTATAAAGCCAAACACGCAGCAGCGAGAGCAACTGTTCCGTATCAACAGGTTTGGTAATGTAATCAGACGCCCCAGCTTCGATACATTTTTCCCGATCGCCCTTCATAGCTTTCGCAGTCAGAGCAATCATTGGCAGGGAAGCGAATTGAGGCATCTTACGAATTGCTTGCATTGTTTCGTAACCGTCCATCTCTGGCATCATCACATCCATCAACACAATATTTATGCCAGGCGTAGTTTCCAATGTAGTAATGCCCTGTCTGCCGTTTTCAGCATACACAATTTCCATTTTATGGCGCTCCAGCAGACTCGTCAGCGCGAAAATATTCCGCATATCGTCGTCAACAATCAATACTTTTTTGCCCGCGAGCGTCGCATCTGTTTGATACAATTGCTCTAGCATTTCGCGCTTCGGTTGCGGCAAATCTGCTTGGACTCGGTGCAGGAACAAAGCTGTTTCATCTAACAAACGTTCAGGCGATCGCACATCTTTAACAATGATGGTTTCCGCCATCCGCTTCAGTTGAGTTTCTTCGGCTCTCGTCAACTCTTTGCCCGTATAAACAATAATCGGCAGACTTTTCAAACTTGCCTCTTTCTTGATCTGCTCAATCAGTTCAAAACCAGTCATATCTGGCAGTCCCAAATCGAGTACAACGCAGTCAAAACGCCCTGACCTCAAAGTTGCTAGCGCCTCTGCACCACTCCCCACAGCCGTTGTAGAAACATCGTGATTACCGATTAAATCCACAATACTGAGGCGCTGCGTTTCGTCGTCTTCCACAACTAGCAAATTCTTCACTGGCCGCTCCACAAAACCCTTAATATCACTCAAAGCTTTCCTCAAAGCTTCGCCACTGACAGGCTTTTGTAAGTACGCGATCGCCCCTAACTGCAAACTGCGCTGCCGCCCTTCTTCAACTGATACAATGTGAACCGGAATGTGGCGCGTAGTTGGGTCATGCTTCAAGCGATCGAGCACTGTCCAGCCATCCATCACAGGCAAATTTAGATCCAGCATAATCGCAGTTGGCTTGAACTCTCGCGCCATCGCCAAACCGATATCGCTCCGTAAAGCCACTAAACCTTTAAAATCCTGTTCCCGCGCCATATCCAAAAGAATCCGAGCGAAGTTCACGTCATCTTCAATAATCAACAGCACGCGATCGCCGGGCTCGACATTTTCCCGGTCATCAGCGATAATAGGTGATGGATAAGGGGCGATCGGCAAGTTGAAATTCGGCGTAGGAAGTGGGGAAGAAAGAGCAGGCGGCAATTGAGCCGTTTGCTTGCCCGTTCCCGATTCGCTATCATTCATTTTTCGCGATTCTTGGTAAGTTTGCGGCAGATAAAGTGTGAACTTACTACCCTCACCAGGGCGACTTGTCAATTTAATTTCTCCACCTAACAGATTAGCGATTTCTCTACTAATTGACAAACCCAAACCCGTGCCCCCGTATTTGCGGCTAGTGCTACCATCAGCTTGTTGGAAAGCCTCAAAAATAACCCTGTGTTTTTCAGCAGAAATCCCAATCCCCGTATCGCTAACCGAGAAAGCCAAAACAGTAGCGGAACTCGTTAAACTGTTTATCTCTAAACTCCACCCTTCCCGCGCTACTTCCACACGCAATTTCACCTCACCCCGCTCTGTAAACTTAAACGCATTAGAGAGGAGATTCTTCAAAACTTGTTGCAGCCGTTTAGCATCAGTATACAGACCTTTTGGCAACCCAACCTCAAGCTCGATTTTAAAACTCAACTTCTTATCCTGGGCGATTTGGCGGAAAGTTCGATCCAAATGATCTCGCAAGTCCGGAAACAACACTTGCTCAATTTCCACCGACATCGTGCCTGATTCAATCTTAGCGAGATCCAAGATGTCATTAATCAGCCCTAACAAATCATTTCCCGCCGAGTAAATTGTGCGCGTGTATTCAACTTGCTTCTGAGTCAAATTACCCTCATTATTGTCCGAGAGCAATCGAGCCAGAATCAACAGCGAATTCAGCGGAGTTCGCAACTCGTGAGACATATTTGCCAGAAACTCCGACTTATACTTAGAAGTTAGAGCCAACTGTTCGGCTCTTTCTTCCAACAACCCCCTCGCCTGTTCGATATCTCGGTTTTTCCGCTCAACTTCCTTATTTTGCAGCGCCAGCAATTCAGCTTGTTCTTCTAGTTCTTCATTCGTTTGTTGCAACTCTTCCTGCTGATTCTTCAACAGTTCCTCCGATGCACGGAGCGACTGCGCTTGTTGTTCGAGACGCTTGTTAGTTTCCGTTAGTTCCTTTTGCTGAGTTTGCAACTCTTCTGCCAAAGACTGCGACTGTTTCAGCAACTCTTCCGTCCGCATACTCGCCGCAATTGTATTTAAAACAATAGCGATACTTTCTGTAAGTTGGTCCAGAAATGTCAAGTGTATTTCGCTGAAGCGGCGGAACGAAGCTAACTCAATTACTGCCGTCACTTGTCCCTCAAATAGTACGGGTAAAACCACCACATTCAGCGGCGTAGACTCTCCCAGTCCCGAGCCAATCTTAACGTAGTTTTCCGGCACTTCTGTCAACAGTATGCGTTCCTTTTCCAGGGCGCACTGTCCTACCAAACCTTCGCCTAAATGGAATCTATTTCCTAACTGTTTCCGTTCGCGGTAGGCGTAGGTACTTAACAGTTTGAGAAACGGATCGTGCTCCACACCTTCCATCATAAAGAATACGCCATGCTGAGCAGAAACCAGCGGCGTCAATTCAGAGAGAATTAGTTTAGAAACAGTTTCTAAATCCCGCTGACCTTGTAGCATTCGAGTGAACTTAGCAAGGTTTGTTTTCAGCCAATCTTGCTCAGTATTCTTCTGCGTCGTCTCCCGGAGATTGGCAATCATCTGGTTAATGTTGTCCTTAACAATGGCAACTTCTCCTTCAGTGGCGACGGAAATTGACCTCGTTAAATCGCCTCTGGTAACAGCAATTGCCACTTCGGCGATCGCCCGCAGTTGAGTAGTCAAATTCGCCGCCAATTCATTCACATTATCCGTCAAATCTCGC
This sequence comes from Microcoleus sp. OTE_8_concoct_300, assembly GCF_031383065.1. Taxonomy (NCBI): domain Bacteria; kingdom Bacillati; phylum Cyanobacteriota; class Cyanophyceae; order Oscillatoriales; family Microcoleaceae; genus Microcoleus; species Microcoleus sp. OTE_8_concoct_300. The sequence continues at coordinate 9,185 of NZ_JANMZH010000527.1, forward strand.
CACGTCCCCGCCGCCCCCGGAACCTTAGCCTGGCCGCCCAATTTCCCTTCAATTCCCACCTCGCGCGCCACAGTAGTAACTTGATCGGCAAACGTCGCCAGCGTATCAATCATCTCATTAATCGTATCTGCCAGAGTCGCAATTTCTCCCTTAGCTTCCAGCATCAATTTGCGCTTCAAATCGCCATTCGCCACCGCCGTCACAACCTTAGCAATACCCCGCACTTGCGCTGTCAAATTCCCCGCCATCGAGTTTACATTGTCGGTTAAATCTTTCCAAGTTCCCGCAACTCCTTTCACATCAGCTTGACCGCCCAATTTACCCTCAGTTCCCACCTCCCGCGCCACCCGCGTCACCTCAGAAGCGAAGGAATTAAGCTGATCCACCATCACGTTAATAGTATCTTTCAACTCCAGAATTTCGCCTTTAACATCAACGGTGATTTTCTTAGACAAATCGCCATTTGCCACCGCCTTTGTCACTTCCGCAATATTCCGCACCTGCGCCGTCAAATTCCCCGCCATCAAGTTAACATTATCAGTTAAATCTTTCCAAGTTCCCCCTACACCCCGCACGTAAGCTTGCACGCCTAATTTACCTTCCGTTCCTACTTCCCTCGCCACCCGCGTTACTTCTGATGCGAAGGAACTCAACTGATCCACCATGATGTTAATCGTGTTTTTCAGTTCGAGAATTTCGCCTTTAACATCTACTGTAATTTTCTTGGATAAATCGCCATTTGCCACCGCCGTTGTCACTTCCGCAATGTTGCGGACTTGGGCTGTTAAATTCCCGGCCATTGAGTTAACTGAATCCGTTAAATCTTTCCAGGTTCCTGCAACTCCTTTAACTTCTGCTTGCACGCCTAATTTCCCTTCGGTTCCCACTTCCCTAGCAACCCTAGTTACTTCCGAAGCAAAGGAGTTTAACTGATCCACCATCGTGTTGACGGTGTTTTTTAACTCCAGAATTTCACCTTTAACATCTACAGTAATTTTCTTAGATAAATCGCCATTTGCCACAGCAGTCGTAACAGCAGCAATATTCCGTACTTGTTCTGTCAAACTACCCGCCATAAAATTAACTGAATCAGTTAAATCCTTCCAAGTTCCTGCTACGCCTCGAACATCCGCTTGACCGCCGAGTTTACCTTCCGAGCCCACTTCCCTAGCAACCCTGGTTACTTCAGATGCAAAGGAATTAAGCTGATCCACCATCACGTTAATGGTGTTTTTCAGTTCTAAAATTTCGCCTTTAACCTGTACCGTAATTTTTTTAGATAAGTCACCGTTAGCAACCGCCGTCGTCACGTCAGCAATGTTGCGGACTTGTGCGGTTAAATTCCCGGCCATTGAGTTAACTGAATCCGTTAAATCTTTCCAGGTTCCTGCTACTTCCTGCACTTCTGCTTGTACGCCTAATTTCCCTTCAGTTCCCACTTCTCTAGCAACCCTGGTTACTTCAGAGGCGAAGGAATTTAACTGGTCAACCATCGTGTTGACGGTGTTTTTTAGTTCGAGAATTTCGCCTTTAACATCGACGGTAATTTTCTTGGATAAATCGCCCTTTGCCACAGCGGTTGTTACTTCGGCGATGTTGCGGACTTGTGCTGTCAAACTGCCTGCCATGAAATTAACGCTATCCGTTAAATCCTTCCAAGTTCCTGCAACTCCTTTAACTTCTGCTTGACCGCCGAGTTTGCCTTCGGAACCTACTTCTCTCGCCACCCGCGTTACTTCAGATGCGAAGGAATTTAACTGATCCACCATGATGTTAATCGTGTTTTTCAGTTCGAGAATTTCGCCTTTAACATCTACTGTAATTTTTTTAGATAAATCACCATTTGCCACAGCCGTCGTCACGTCGGCAATGTTCCGCACCTGTGCGGTAAGATTGCCCGCCATTGAGTTAACTGAATCCGTTAAATCTTTCCAGGTTCCTGCCACTCCCCGCACTTCAGCTTGTACGCCTAATTTGCCTTCGGTTCCTACTTCTCTCGCCACCCGCGTTACTTCAGATGCGAAGGAACTCAACTGATCCACCATGATGTTAATAGTGTTTTTCAGTTCGAGAATTTCGCCTTTAACATCTACTGTAATTTTCTTGGATAAATCGCCATTTGCCACCGCCGTTGTCACTTCCGCAATGTTGCGGACTTGGGCTGTTAAATTCCCGGCCATTGAGTTAACTGAATCGGTTAAATCTTTCCAGGTTCCTGCAACTCCCCGCACTTGGGCTTGCACGCCTAATTTCCCTTCGGTTCCTACTTCCCTAGCCACCCGCGTTACTTCGGACGCAAAGGAACTCAACTGGTCTACCATTGTGTTAACAATTTGGGCGGTTTGGAGGAATTCTCCTTTGAGGGGTCTGTCTTCTATTTCTAGGGCGATGGTTTGCGATAAATCTCCTTTTGCTACGGCCCGAATTACTCTGGCGGTTTCAGAGGTTGGTTGCACTAAATCTGTAATTAGGGTATTGACAGAATTTACGCTAGCTGCCCATGACCCCTCAACGTTGCCGATGGTGGCCCGCTGGGCGATTTTCCCTTCTTTACCGACAACTGTGCCGATGCGCTCAAGTTCGGCCGCCATTTTCTGATTGAGCTCGATAATGTCGTTAAGTTCGTCAGCAATTTTCCCCGCTAGACCGGTCTGGTCTATGGGCATCCGAACTGAAAAGTCCCCTTTTTTGACAGCTACTAAGGTTCTGAGTAACTGTTTGGCATAACCATTACTTGAATTGGGGTTTGTTATCTGTGCAGTTGACATGACCGTTACCTTTGGGGAGTTTGAAGGGGTTTCCCGCTGCTGAGCGCGTTGATGGTGCAAGACATCTGGTTGGCAGTGCGGGTTGAGGCTGCAGCAACCCTAGCTCTCATGAGTTTTTGGGGATGGTATTGCTATTATCTGACTAAATTAGCGCTAGATTGCTTCTGTTAAAGGATGGATGACAAAATGGTGTTTATTATGGTAACAGGTTTTACATTAGACCTCGATCGAAAATAAAGTCAAGCGCTACAGGATGCTTACTCCACAATAGCTTTGATGTACGATCGCCTAAAAAGTTTCCCCTTCCCCCGGATTACAAAAAGTCGCCTAAGCTGCTACGCATCTAAATTGAATACAGAGACGGGCTCTCCTGCCCGTCCCACAATAATTGTAGAAAAATTGACTGTCAAATTAGATGCACAGCAGCTTACCGACAAAAAAGGGATTGGACGGTTAATATCAAATCCGGTAGCATCGGAATTATTCATCTCTGTATTCTCTCCCTCTGCGTTCTCTGCGCCCTCTGTGGTTAAATCATTCCGATGCAACCGGAAACGATATAAAACCTAAAAAAACACGCTATTTGCATTTTTACTCCTCCTCTACTTTCGTTAGAGAAATCCTGCCAAAGCTTGCCGGCTGGTAGATTAAAGAATCCCGCGGTACGGCCGGGGAGTGTCAACAAGTGCAATTATTTCCAATTTTGCCACGAACTATTGAAAATAGAAGTACCCGGAAATGCGATCGGATTGGCATTTTGTTGCAACCGCAACTGCAACACTTCCAAGTTCGGCTCGCGGGACGGCAATTCGTCCACTAATTCATAAGGTACAATCCCCTTTTCTAGGGAAAAAGCAGCAGTAATTCCCGCCGCTGCACCGGCAGACCATTCAAAAGAATGCACTCGATAAGCAGCGGCCGCTGTGTGACTAACCGCAATACTTTTACCCGCAACTAACATATTGTCAATTTTCTGAGGAATCATTGCCCGCAGGGGGATTTGGAACGGATAAGCTTGCCCTTGACCTTTGCGAGTGCCTTCGCGTTCGGTATTTCCCGGTGCGAACGGCGGGCTGTTGGTCATGCAGGGGTGAAAGTCGATCGCATAATGACCAATACCCACAGAATCAGGATAAATCGTAGCGCGCGATCGCGATTTTGTATCCTCAACAGATTGACTTCCCACAGCCAAAGCCGGCGCATTCAAACCACCCACAGCCAACCACAAATTGCGATACTCTTCCTCGGACAAATTCTGGCGATAAAAATCAGCCTTAAAGTCAGTGCGAGACATATCAACTTCCCACACCGTAAAACCTTGAGGCTGATTGAAACTCGGCCGCCCAATAATGCGCCTACCTTCCCGCATATAAGGATATTTAGAAAGTCCGTGCACCGTCCCCATCGGCGAATCCAACCCGCTCAAAAAATGATTGTTTGGATAAGGCTTTTTGACTCCCTCTCCTAGCTGCGAGTCAGTAGTTCCTGTTACCAGCCAGTAGAAAAATCCTTTGGCATTTTCCTCCCCCCTGCGCAAAGTTTCCGTTCGCAAACCGCCCATCCATCCCCCCGGTTGCAGTTGACCGTCTGCTGCCAACTGCTCGCGAGTGTAAATTAAATTATCTTGAGAATTGCCGGGACGATAGTCATTTCCCCAAGTCCAGTTTTGCATCGAAATATCCCCCGGATAAATCGGGAATTGCTTCGGGTCTGAAGGTCGCTTTTGATCGGGTATCATAGTCCTAATTTGGCGGTAGCTGAAAACTAAGGGAAAGCTCGCCAATCTCTGCAATTCGTAACTGTAGTAAGGAGCGTATTGTTGATAAAAAGACGGCACTTGATGCTGCTGCGGTTCCTTCGTTGCCTCCATCGCAAAGGTGTAGGTAAAACCTTGAGTGCAGTAAGGGTCGCCGCTTGGGCTGGCTGAGGAAGGTTCGAGAGGGGAACGCGGGTCAATTCCGAGGCGGTAGGGAACATCGGCAAGTCCGATCAATTCGCCTGTTTCGGTGGCATCTACAATGTACCAATCAGCACCCCCCCTAGCCCCCCCTTGTAAAGGGGGGGAACTTTCAGCAGCCCCCCCTTGTAAAGGGGGGGAACTTGTGGAATTTCGCCCTCTTCTGGGGTTAGGGGGGGTTCCAGATGCTTTTGGAATAAACTGAATAATAGTTTTGTTAAATCGCGCAGAATTTTCGTAGAGATAGGCATCTTCGATAGTCTGAGAAAGTGTTTCGGTGTTGATTGGCCCGGTGTTGGCGGCAGGTTTGTGTTGAATGGCGATCGCACTTTTAATTTGTTGACCCCCTACCGTATTCCCCGCCACAGCAGGAGTAATTGCTAGTTCTTTTATAACCGTATTGGGAAACCATTTCAGCGTGCCTTTGCCTGTTTTAGCCGCATCCTGCAAGATGTTAAATAGAATTTTGTGACCGTCGTAGGGCATGAAACACGAATAGCTAACCCAACAGCCTCCGGGATTTAGCCTGCCGTAATGTTGCTTGATACGCTGCCGCAATTCTAGGTAGCCGCGGGGGTAAAATAAGAGCGATCGCTGAGTCTCTCTTTCATCGAGTGCGGAAGTTCCCTGGGAGGAAATTTGACCGCCTACCCAGTCAGTAATTTCAGTGAGGCAAACTGTGCGCCCCGCCAGCAAACCTTCGTAAGCGGTAGCAGCACCTGCGAGCCCGCCGCCTGCTACTAGAATGTCGCAAGTTTCTGCATTGTCCCGATTGCGCCCAGGTGCGGCAAATACTGGCGAAATGCTCCCTATCGCGGAAATTATGCCGAGGGTGAGGCTAACGAGCGATCGACCTTTGAGCGAAAATAGATACCGTCGAAGTTTCATCGGAGATTGTGGAATTAATTTTGACATAGCGCGAAAAATACTCTTTCCATCCAAATGTTTATTTTGCAGTATACTGGTATTTCGCGGTGCTGTCAGGGCCAACTTTTTTTAGACAAGAGGCATTAATACCAGCAACAACTATTGAACAGTCGGCTCAACCTTATGCTCAAGATAGTAAAAGTTTTTAGGTTATTGATTCCTTTTGAGAGTTTAACAATTACCACCAGTTTAACTTGTTCGGAAGTTTTGCGCAGGTTGGACGAAGTTGTCACTTTCCCCAAACTTTTTAGAATAATTCTACCCTGGGTTCCCCCACCTGCCAAACTTTATGAAGGAACAATTTCTGGCAATACCTTCAAAATCAATCGCATCATCATCGGTCGCCATTTAATTTTCCCAATTATACAAGGAGATATCCGTCCTCAACCGTTTGGTTCTTCCATCAAAATTCGCATGACTTTACATAAAATAGTCAGAGCATTTCTGATTCTTTGGCTGTGGACAACTGGCAGTATAGGAATGTTTTCTTTATATGCTTGGTTAGTCGAACCCTCCGTGGGACCAATATTTTTACCAATCTTAGGAATGTTTATTTTTGGCTGGCTTTTGTGCTTGATTCCATTTAAAATAGAAGCAAAAGCAGCTACTAAATTTTTGTCGATTCTTTTAACCTAAAGTAATTTATAACGGCCACATTTTAGGTATTTTACTAAAGATAATCTGGGTTCATCGGCATTCATCGGCAGTAAAAAAACTCTAAATTTATGCGTCAAAACCTCCTCAAACAAAAAATTAAACAAGGCGAAACAGTCCTCGGTTTATTTATGAACTGCGCCTATCCCGCATTCATAGAAATATGCGGTCACGCTGGATTCGACTTTGCGGTTATCGACATGGAACACGGCCCCCTACACCCGCTTGCTGCTGAAGATTTGTGCCGCGCCGCCGACTGCACCGGAATTGCACCCATTGTTCGCGTCCGCAAAAACGACGGGCCACAAATTCAACGAGCTCTCGACATCGGCAGTGCCGGCGTTCAAGTACCTCAAATTGAAAGCAAAATCGATGCCGAAATCGCTGTCAAAAACGCTAAATACAGTCCTCTGGGCACGCGAGGCCTTTCCTTCGCTACGCGGGCGGGACTTTACACCACTGCAGGTACAAATATCACCGACCAACTTAACGAAGAATCCTTAGTTGTGATTCATGTCGAAGGCAAAGGCGGCATCGACAACCTGGCAGAAATTGTTACTGTGCCGCAGGTTGACGTGATTTTTTTAGGGCCTTACGATCTTTCACAGTCGATCGGCATTCCCGGCCAAGTCCGCGACCCCCGAGTCATCGACATGATGCAGGAAGCAGTGCAAACCATCCGCAAAGCAGGCAAAGCTGCGGGTACTTTTGCGGATAACCCCGAAATCGCCAAGCAGTGGATTGATGCTGGCGTTCAGTACGTCGCACTTGGGGTCGATGTTGCCGTTTTCCTGCGGGCCTGTCAGTCGCTGGTGAAAGCGGTCAATCGATTTTAGATTTTAGATTTTAGATTTTAGATTGGGGATTTTGAATTAAAAGAAGAACAGACCCCCGGATTCATCTTGCCATCTTTACGATATCTTTGCAATTTTTGTAGTGTCTTTTACGACACATACAAAAAAGTTGCGCTACAGTAGAAGCATACACCTCCTTAAGGTCAAAATTAGGAGGGGAGCAAGGCTTCCTGGAGAAATATCTATGAAAACAGTATTAGAATCCATTCATTTGGATTATGCTTTCATGTTTACTTTTAAAAAAGTAAACTCGATTAAGCTAGAAGGTTTCAAGGAATTTTTTGACGATATGCCTGTCGATCCTTATGTGAAAGGGAAGTATCGTTCGAGAAGATTGTCGCGGTTTGCAGTCAACGGAAATGAGTTAGTTAAGTTACCTCACGGTTATTTGTTTCAAAGCAAAAAATACAATCCCCTAGCGGGTGATATTAGGCGGGAATTTGCGGAATTGGACTCACGGCTAATTGCCCTCGATAATTTCAAACAGATGATTTTTGCTTTTTTCGATTCTTGCAAAATTCACCCGGAAGCTGAAATCGGCATCCATCAAATCAGGACGAGTTGTTCGCCGCACAATTTCGGAAACCCCGCACCGGAAGGAATTCACAGAGACGGTACTGATTTTATCGGGATTTTCTCGGTCGATCGAACTAATATTGTAGGTGGGGAAACGCATTTGTACTTGGGTAAAAAAGAGCAGCCTGTTTTTAATAAAGTTCTGCAGCCAGGGGAATTGCTGTTGGTTAACGACCACGAGTTTTTCCACTTTACTACGCCGATTAAACCGGAATCTGAAGGGGTGGGAACCAGGGATGTCTTTGTGCTGACTTCTCCGAGTTTGCTTACCGATTGAGGAGAGTTGGGAAATTGGGCGGGGCTCATCAAGCGTGAGAGCTTTTATATGAGTTCAAGCGTCCCCGCTCGCTCCTAGATATATAAGCTTTGCTAATGGGACTTAAACATTTTCTAGCTTCTCTAGGAGCCCAAACCCCCTCTAGCCAAGGGAAAGAGGTCTAGGACCTAAAAATGCCTAAAACCCTTGGTATAACTAAATTCAAGACTTACGCACTCCGACTCCTCGAAACCGGGTTTTTTACCTTGGGTGCGGGCTGCGACGCGTCTTTTCGTAAAAAAACCCGGTTTCTCGACCCCATGGGTCCAGGACTATAAATTCATGCCCATTCGAGCTAAAAGTCTTTCTCGATTTGGGTTTTAAGCCTTTTTAGCTTCTGTTTTTGTCTAAGTCCCCTTAATGAGAGCAGAAGGACTGATTGATAATTGGTACGAAATTCAACGGAATTTATCTCTTCAGCTAGCCTGTGATTTCATTCTCAATTATCTCAATCAAAAAGTAGGTCTAAAAACTGAATATTAACGGCTCACTAAGTGCAGGATTAAGTGGACTTGTCGCATCTCATCAAATATCCGTGGTTTTTGCAACTGTTTGTAATGGCACAAGCTTAATCCGCCGTCGGGATTACCTTATTTTTGCACTTTATACACATTTGAGTTAATTTGTCAATGCCTAAGTCCTAAATATATAAGTAGTTAAACAAAATTAATTACATAAATAACTAATATGATATACTAAAGTATTAAGTTGTATTTAAATAGGTTTTATATGTTTTTACTTCGAGATATTAATCCACTTTCCTTGAAATTGCTAAACCGAATTTATCGCGAAAGCAGACATCATCAAGTGCGACAAAGAGCCCATTTTTTAATCTTAGTTTCACAAGGTGTCAAAAATGAAAACTTGATGAAAATTTTTCAAGTTAGTTATAAGACTATGTATAACTGGTTGAATCGATGGGAGTCCGAGGGAATGCTCGGACTATATAAGTAGTTAAGCAAAATTAATTACATAATTTTCTCCAAATTCTTTAAGTATTTTTTCCACACATGAAACAAGAGCTGGCCAGCTAGAATAGGCATTTATTTCGATCCATTCATATTTAATAAACCGCCACAGAATCTCA
>NZ_JANMZH010000535.1:0-4657 GCF_031383065.1 Microcoleus sp. OTE_8_concoct_300
CTACTTGATCGAGCGATCGCCCACTTATCGGTACGATCGCCCACTTGTCGGTTCGATCGCCTGATTGAGCTGGCGATCGCCTGCTTGACGGTACGAGCGCTACACCAACTCTTTTAAGATACAAGGGGCGGGTTTTACCAAAAATAATGGCCTAAAACCAATAATCTCGTAAACCCGCCCCGGCCCCAGGGATGATTTACATCCCAATTACCAATTACCAATTACCAATTACCAATTGTCAATTAAGGATAGAAAGCCAATTGTGGCAAACCCAAAGTTTCTTCCCAACCCATCATCAAGTTCATGCACTGGATGCCTTGACCGGCTTGTCCCTTAATTAAATTGTCGATCGCCGAGAGCACAATCACCCTGTCAGTACGGGGATCGACTTCCACACCGATAAAACACAGGTTAGTGCCGCAAGCCCATTTTGTTTGCGGATAAACCCCAGCCGGCAACACTTTTACCCAAGGACAATTGCGGTAAAAAGCGGTGAAAATTGTAATTAAATCTTCCCGCACCAAACCCGGATCGCGCAAAGTTGCGTAAACAGTGGCCAGAATTCCCCGCACCATCGGAATTAGGTGGGGAGTAAACTGAACTTTAATATCGTGTCCGGCTAAATCGCTGCAAATTTGCTCGATTTCTGGGGTGTGGCGGTGGCGGGCAACGCCGTAAGCGCCCAGAGAACCCTCTGCTTCAGCCAACAAGAGATTAACTTCGGCTTTGCGGCCCCCTCCAGAAGCACCGGATTTGGCGTCGATAATTGCTGTTTTTGGCACGATGAGACCTTGTTTGAGCAAAGGCGCCAGCGCTAATAAACTAGCAGTGACGTAGCAGCCGGCACAGCCTACTAACTTAGCGTCTTTAATTCGATCGCGATACAATTCTGGCAAACCGTAAACAGCCGTTGCAGCCAATTCCGAGTCGGATCGTTCGCCGCCGTACCAAGCTTTGTAAGTTTCCAGATTTTCAAATCTGTAGTCAGCCGACAAGTCCAAGACTTTGCAGCCTTTTTCTATCAGCGTCGGTGCCATTTGGCAAGCTAAACCGTTCGGCAGCGACAGAAACACAACTTCACATTTTGCCGCTATTTTGTCTAGGTCGATCGCCTCGACTGTCAAATCAATGCAGTTAGTCAGATGCGGATAAAGGCTGGAAAAAGGTTTTCCCGCACTGCTATCCCCGCCCAAATAGACTACTTCAGCCGCTGGGTGATCTGCCAGCAGTCGCACAAGTTGCACGCCGCCGTACCCTGAAGCGCCGATAATTCCTACAGGCACACGTCCAACATCTCCCATTTTCCTTTATCCCCTCAGCAGTTGAAGTCAAAAACGCTTGAACTTTTGCTGCATTGTAGTACCAAATGCCAACTTTGGTGGCAAAGAATTGTGTTGTTTTGTATTGAAGGTGGAGTTTTGTTAATTTCCCGGTGTTTGACCCCGCCCAAAAACCGATACAAAGCCCCGACTCCTTTCCTGGAGAGCCCAAAATTTTAGACCAAAGTTCCACCTTCCAGATTCAAAGCTGCAAGTAAATCTAAAATCTCAAATCTCAAATCTCAAATCGACTGACCTCGCGCCAAAACCCTAAAATTAACAAACGGATCTGCGATCGTGCTATAAAAAACTTACTTTAACCCATCCCCAAACCGGAGATTAAGATTTTTTCCTCGAAGCTCGAGCCTCGAAGCTCAATATCCATCCGTTAAATCTGTTAAATCTTGTACACGGCTTCGTTGCCGAACGAACTATGGGCATAGTGGTAGAAATATTGCCATAACCGTGATATATTGTTTCTACAGCTTCATTCACGCTATGCAGATTTTGTGAATCCCAAGGTTTGCTAGAAAGTTGATAGAAGCCAAAACTCTTGCAGAACCTTGAAAAATCAATATGTACGCTAAAACACAATCCACACCTGAGACGGTCAAAGTTCAGTCCGATAACGGTACTCTCCGATTGCAGTTCAGTACCAAGTACAACCCTATTTTTGGGGGTAAGCGCAAGCATCAGGGCTTGTCCCTCAAGGACACCCCGGAGAACTGGCAAAAGGCGATCGCTATCGCTTGGAGGATTGAAGGTGACTTGCAGCATCCTGACTGGCAACAGTTGTTTGACCCCAGTTTTGCCAAGTACGGTTTAAAGAGTAAGTACACCGCTGAACTTAAGCTGGCTGCACCTATCCCAGAACCTGAACCTGAGATGACAGTAGGGGCAATGTGGGAGGATTACTTGGAGTGGAAACAACCACAGTTACAACCAACTACTTTCGAGCTTCTTTATCAAATTACTTACACTAATCCCCTTAAAGGAAAAGTGTATGACAGAAAAAATCATGTTTATTTGACCTCGGATAATCCCCTGTGGGATGAACGATTGAGCGGGAAAATGGGCGATTACTTGTCTCGGTTCACCTGTTGCGCTGCGACCAAGCATTCAGTTATTTCTGCTCTTTCCGAGGCATTTTTGCGCTTACAGTCTCAAGGGAGGACAAACCTTACATCTAATCCGTTCGCGGGGTTCAATTCTACTGCTGTCGTCAACAAAACAGATAAATATAAGGCAGCTATTAACGCTGATGGCTCGCTTTTACGATGGTGGGATACCGAAGATACGGAAACCGATCCAGATGAACGCGACAGACGTGCTTTTACTAAGGAAGAACGTGACATCATCATCAAGGCGTTTTATGAGTCCGATAAGTCTAATGTACGTCAAGCAGCACCTTTAGTTGAATTTTTGTTTTTAACAGGTTGCCGTAGTGGTGAAGCGTTTGCACTTGAATGGAAGGACGTTTTTTTAGGACGGGATAAAGATTACATTCGGTTTAGCAAGTCTTACAACGGACGATTAAAAAACACTCAGGTTACAAAAACAGGTGAAACCAGGATTTTCAAAGTTTACTCCAAGCTCGAAAATCTGTTGTTAAAAATTAAGCCTGTAGATGCTAAGCCTACGGATTTAATTTTTACACAAAGAAACGGCAAAGCTTGGTATATAGGTCAACTTGCTAAGCTTTGGAACACATACGAATTAAATCATCCTCAAAAAAAATATGTATATCCCGGTGTAGTTACTCAACTGGTAGAGGAAGGTAGAATCTCAGGCTATCTCTCTCCCTACCATACCAGGCACACGTTTATCAGTTTACAGGCACACGCGGGAACCGACTTATTTCTGCTAGCTACCGCGTGTGGTAACAGTGTAGAGGTAATTCAGAAGCATTACTTGGGGATTAACCCTGACGCAACTTTCTGCGAGTTTTAATTTAACTCTCGCACCTTACCTACCGACCGTCTCCTAACAAGGGGGCGGTTTTTTTTTATTGCCGATCGCACGGCTCGGAAGAAGGAAACTTTCACTCACATAATGTGCATGATGTGAAGCGAAATGTGATTCTCTATAAATGAGAGTATTTAAGTGTATTTTGTGGTTTAGCCGCCCATGTTAGGCGGCTAACTGTAAAAAAGGACTGAATATGACCGATTTTGCGGGTTGACGCGAGGCGCAAAATACTGCGATCGTAAAAAGTGAGAGACAGCCACACAGCCACCGGGTTGCACCCCGATGACTGCTGTTTTCTCAATTGCCTACACAATTGAGAATATTATTATGTCACAAAAATCTGTCACGGGCTACCCGCGATCGCAATTTTTAACGTACTCGTGGGACGCCCCCCTAGCGCTACGCTGGTATCGGGATGCCGTGTTTGACGGTATTTCTCACTCAGTCGCTTTTGGCGCACTCGACATCGGCGTTAAGTCGGCGCACTGGCTTCACTACTACCAAGCCCCTGTGCTACTACCCGAACAGGTAGATGCTTTTTACGGCGTTGAGCCGAAAACTACCGATCGCTTAATTCGTTACTTTGACCCCCAACTGCGGGGGGACGGTATGTTTTGGTGTCCTGAGACGCATTTGATTGACGCAGAACCCGTGCTGGGACTGTGCTGGATAGGAAAACCGAGCCTTAACTTTCTGCTGCCCCCCAGGGCTGTACTCAAGCTGGCTTGTTGGATGCCAGCCACTATCAACACCATGCGGGCTTTGGATTATGTTGACGATATTGCATCTGCATACTACGAGCCGCTACCCGACCCCGTGAAAATGAGCCAGAACTACCGAGCGGTCGAAAAACGAGGACGAGTTTCTAAGGATAGAGCCGTGCTGATTCAAGAGGCTCAGGACAAGGGCATCTATGCTTACGCTAAACACTTTGGCAACTGGGATAGCGGGGTCACTTGGAAGCGACTGCTGACTCACCACGAACGGGGCGGACAGTTCCCGCCAACCCGAGAGGAGCTAAACGAGATATTGCTTGAGCTTTAACCAAGGCGATCGCACGGCACGGAAAGTAAAAAGCTAGGCTCACATCATGTGTATAGTGTGACTCTAGCTTTTTTTTTACTTTCTACACATTTGTTAATCCAAATTTTTGAATACCGCTCTATATTTTGGTTTAGCCAGCTATCATAGCCGGCTATTCGTGAAAATACACTTAGCTGTCGAGAATAAACAATAGACCTCTTGCGAAAGTGCGCTCGTTCTAGGTAAAATAAAAGAAATAATTAGCTCCCATAAGATGAATTACGAACAAGTACAAAAGTTAAACCCCGCCGACTTTAAACGGTACTGTGGACTACATCAAGAGACAT
>NZ_JANMZH010000645.1:0-2888 GCF_031383065.1 Microcoleus sp. OTE_8_concoct_300
TTTAAGGCAAGTTGACCGATCGCAAATTCCCCATTTGCCCGATCGCATTATTGCTGCTACTGCTTTGTCTCTTAATGTACCCGTTATTTGTCGCGATCGCCGGATTCAATTATCTAGTATAGACACAATTTGGTAAATCTGTGTCACTCGGCGCAAGTTTAAATTTTCCGGGAACGGTTGTTAGCGGTTTTGCCTGTGTTACTGGTTTGGGAGGGCTATTGATGTGGGTAAGGATGGGGGGTGCGATCGTATCTCAGAGATTGAGTGTCGCGAAGGGCGATCGGCTACAATAATTTAAGAACAACAATTGAGTCATCTTAAAAATACAGAAAAAATGGAAAAAGTTTTTGTACATCCTGATTGCCCTTTTTCAGCAGAGACATTTAGCTTATTGGCAGAATTTTATGAAAACCCAAGCTCAGATTTTCACATAACACATCAAAAAGATTTCTTAAGATATGTAGAAAAGCCAGTTAAATATATTTTAAGCCAGGTAGAAGAGCAGTTACCTGATTTTATTAAAAAATATATAAATATCAAGCGTGAGAGGTTTTGCTCTATCATTGAAACAAGAAAATGGGAATCAACAGCCTACAGTGTAGCCTTTTTTTGTGAAGATGTCCCTTTTCCAGATAATACTCAGTTAATCTTAAGATTTAAAAACCAAAAATTAACTTTTGGTTTGGAGGTGAAAGAAAGTGTGTTTCAGCTAATGCTATATATTTACAAAAAAAAATATAGAGATGACTTTGACTATATCGAAATTATCAAAGGCTATAATCTTAGTAATAAACATTATTTTTCTTTAAAGTCTAGCTGGGAAGAAGAAGGATTTTTAGATTTGGAGGAAATTTATTACGAAATTGAAGCCGAGAAAAATTTGTATGAGCTATTAGAAAATATTTTGATCCAAATTCCTGTTCATTTACAAGAATCTAAAAACTTTGAAAGTGTTTTGTTTGGTAATATTTTTGCTGGCATATCATTTGAATCAAAACAAATATTAGGATATTCTTCCAAAAATATAATCAATAAAATAGCACAAGCTTTTACAAAATTATTCTCATTTTTTTTGATTGGTAGTTATTATTATAGACATGATTTACCTGCTCTTTTAGATGAATATCTTTCAGTATATGAAAAGGAATTTAATCCAGTGTATCAACTAGAGACAATTTCAGAAATTACTGGTTTTAAAACAACCGAACTAACTAAATGGATACAGGCGATTAACCGCAAAGGGCAAACCATCATCCAAGGCCCGCCCGGAACCGGAAAAACCTTCATTGCTGAAAAACTAGCCAAACACTTAATCGGCGGCGGTGACGGTTTCTCAGACATTATCCAATTTCACCCCGCCTACACCTACGAAGACTTTATCGAAGGCCTTCGCCCAACAACTCAAAACGGACAATTAACCTACTCAATAATTCCCGGTAGATTCCTAGAATTCTGCGAAAAAGCCGAAGCCTGTGAAGACACTTGCGTTCTCATTATTGATGAAATTAATCGCGCCAATCTTTCTCAAGTTTTTGGCGAGTTAATGTATCTCCTAGATGACCGAGAAGACACAAAACGCTTTATTACACTAGCCAGCGGTCAACTATTCAGAATCCCTACAAATGTCCGTATCATCGGCACAATGAACACAGCAGACCGCTCTATTGCCTTAGTCGATAACGCACTCCGCCGCCGCTTCGCATTCATTCCCGTTTATCCAAACTATGAAGTGCTGCGACAGTATCACCACAGAGAGAAAACTAATTTCCCAGTCGATAAATTAACTAGCATTCTAGAAAATGTCAATCGGGCAATTAACAACAAACACTATGAACTAGGCATCTCCTTCTTTTTGACAAAAACCTTAGCTGAAGATATCCAAGATATTTGGCAAATGGAAATTGAGCCATACCTCGAAGAATACTTCTTTGATAATCAGGCAAAAATGGATGAATTTCTCTGGGATAAAATCAAAGATGAATTTAGCAAGCGATAATTTTATGACACGAGAATTACCCCAAATCATCGAACTGACAGAATATGAATTACGAATTTTAGATCGAGACTCAATCCCCGAATCAGTAGGACAAAAAATACATCTCAATTATGCCAAGGAAATAAAGATAGAATTTCCCAACTTTAAAACAGGATATAAATGGCAATTAACATCTAAAGGCAGAGTGGGCAACATTCCAATCACTCCAGAATTTCACATCGCCATCCGCCCCAAGGTTTCCATAAACAACCTCTTCGGAATGCTTGAGTATGCCTACAAACTTAAGATAAAATTTCCCCAAGGAGCGATTCAGTGCCAATTTTTAGAACAAAGTTACGAGAGATTAGCTAACATTCTTGCCCACAAAATTCTAGAACGCTGTCGCAAAGGATTATATCGCGATTACTTATCCAAAACAGAAAGACTCGCCTACATTCGCGGTCGCGTCGATTTGCGGTCAGCCCTGCAAAAACCTTGGGATGTTAAACTAAAATGCCACTATAACGAACAAACAGGCGATATCGAAGATAATCAAATACTCGCTTGGACACTATTCATCATTGGCCGCAGCGGTTTGTGCCGTGAATCTGTTTCATCCACTGTGCGAAAAGCCTTTCACGCACTCCAAGGATTTGTTACATTAAAACCTTTTAAATCAGAAGCTTGTATTGATAGAAATTATCACCGTTTGAATCAAGATTATCAACTTTTACACGCCTTATGTCGATTCTTTTTAGATTACACAGGGCCTAGTCACGAAACAGGCGATCGCGAAATGCTCCCTTTTCTCATAGACATGGCTAATTTATATGAACAATTTGTCGCTGAATGGCTCAAAGCAAATACACCAAAAGGCTTTTTTGTCAAACAACAACACCGAGTCACCCATGAC
>NZ_JANMZH010000646.1:0-3006 GCF_031383065.1 Microcoleus sp. OTE_8_concoct_300
TTTAAGGCAAGTTGACCGATCGCAAATTCCCCATTTGCCCGATCGCATTATTGCTGCTACTGCTTTGTCTCTTAATGTACCCGTTATTTGTCGCGATCGCCGGATTCAATTATCTAGTATAGACACAATTTGGTAAATCTGAGTCACTCGGCGCAACTTTAACTTTTCCGGGAACTGTTGTTAGCGGTTTTGCCTGTGTTACTGGTTTGGGAGGGCTATTGATGTGGGTAAGGATGGGGGGTGCGATCGCATCTCAGATATCTGGTGTCGGGAAGGGCGATCGTATTTTAGATGATAAAACATGAAGCAACAGGTAGGGTGATCGAAGATCGAAGTAGGGGCGAGCGGTGGTTTCAAGAACCGCTATCAGCTACAATTAAAGTCAGGAGAACAATTAAAAACTCTCAAAGAATAAGACAACATGAAAAAAATTTTTGTACATCCAGACTGTCCTTTTTTACCAGAGACATTTAACTTATTGACCCAATTTTATGAAAACCCTAGCTCCGATTTTTACATGGCACATAAAAAAGATTTTTTACAATATGTAGAAGAGCCATTGAGGTATATTTTCAGTCATGTAGAAGAGCTGTTGCCTGATTTTATAAAAAAATATATAAATATCAAGTGGGAGCAACTTGGCTCCATTGTTGAAACAAACGGTTTACAATCAGTAGCTTACAGTGTGGCTTTTGGTTATGGAGACATCAATTATATAGAGGATGCTCACTTAATGCTAAGATTTGACAACCAAGACTTAACTTTTGGTTTGTATGCAGAATTTAACGAGCTTGATTATATAAGAGATAAATATGAGAGCAATTATATAAATAATCCAAGGGCAATCAACAGCCTTAAACTTTATAAGCTTCCCAATCAATATCATTGCTATTTAACTAATAGAATCATTAGTCAGAATTCCTATAGACCTGAATATCGCCAGATCGTAGTTAAACCTCAAAAATATATTGATGAATTATTAAATAGTATTATTTATTTAACGAGCGAACAACCACCAGATTTCAAAGAAAATGAAATTATTAATATTCAGGTTGCTAGATCGCTTGCAGCCGAAGAAGTATTAGGATATTCTGCAAAACAGTTAATTTACATAATAGCACAAACCTTTAAAAAAGTATTTCCATTATTTTTTTTGTGTTCCAATATAGTGGAGAATGATTCACCTCTACCTATCAATGAATATTTTTCAGTATATGAAAAAGAATTTAATCGATCGTACAATCTCGAAGAATTTTCAGAACAAACGGGTTTTCAAACATCTGATCTCAACCGCTGGATATCCACCATCCACCGTAAGAAACAAGCCATTTTACAAGGCCCGCCCGGAACCGGAAAAACCTTCCTCGCTCAAAAACTTGCCCAACACTTAATCGGTGGCGGTGACGGCTTTTCAGACACGATTCAATTTCATCCAGCTTATACTTATGAAGACTTTATTCAAGGCATCCGTCCGCAAAGTCAAGATGGGCAATTAACCTATCCCATAGTTCCCGGCAGATTCCTCGAATTTTGCAAAAAAGCCGAAGCCTGTGAAGACACTTGCATTCTGATTATTGATGAAATTAACCGTGCAAATTTATCTCAGGTATTTGGAGAGTTGATGTATTTGCTTGATGACCGCGATCGCACCGTTAAATTAGCGAGTGGCGAAGAATTTAGAATCCCTACAAATGTCCGCATTATCGGCACAATGAACACCGCAGACCGTTCTATTGCCTTAGTCGATAACGCACTCCGCCGCCGCTTCACATTCATTCCCGTCTATCCAAACTATGAAGTCCTGCGACAGTATCACCAGAGAGAAAAAACAGGTTTTCCAGTTGATAAATTAACTAGCATTCTAGAAGATGTCAATCGCGCAATTAACAACAAACACTATGAATTAGGCATCTCCTTCTTTTTGACAAAAACCTTAGTTGAAGATATCCCAGATATTTGGGAAATGGAAATTGAGCCATACCTCGAAGAATACTTCTTTGATAACCTGGAAAAAATGGATGAGTTTCTCTGGGAGAATATCAAGAATAAATTGGGCTATTGACAATCTAACGCCGTCATTAACGCCGATACCGTGGCGTTACCGCATCCACCACAATTATGAAACCAGAATCCAGCCGACTTATCGAACTTACAGAATATCAATTAGCAACTTTTGAACAAGATTTTATCCCCGAATCAGTAGGACAAAAAATACACCAGAATTATGACAAGGAAATCGATATAGAATTTCCCAACTTTAAAACAAAATATCAATGGCACTTAAAATCTAAAGGCCGAGTTGGCAACATTCCCATCACTCCAGAATTTCAAATCGCCATCCGCCCAAAGGTTCCCATAAACAACCTCTTCGGAATGATTGACTATGCCTACAAGCTTAAGATAAAATTTCCCCAAGGCTCGATTCAGTGCCAATCTTTACAAGAAAGTTACGAGAGATTAGCTAACATTCTTGCCCAAAAAATTCTAGAACGCTGTCGCAAAGGATTATATCGCCATTACTTATCCAAAACAGAAAGACTCGCCTACATTCGCGGCCGCGTCGATTTGCGGTCAGCCCTGCAAAAACCTTGGGATGTTAAACTAAAATGCCACTATAACGAACAAACAGGCGACATCGAAGATAATCAAATTCTGGCTTGGACACTTTTCATCATTGGCCGCAGCGGTTTGTGCGGTGAATCTGTTTCATCCACTGTGCGAAAAGCCTTTCACGCACTCCAAGGATTTGTTACATTAAAACAGTTTAAATCAGAAGCTTGTATTGATAGAAATTATCACCGTTTGAATCAAGATTATCAACTTTTACACGCCTTATGTCGATTCTTTTTAGATAACACAGGGCCCAGTCACGAAACAGGCGATCGCGAAATGCTCCCTTTTCTCATAGACATGGCTAATTTATATGAACAATTTGTCGCTGAATGGCTCAAAGCAAATACACCAAAAGGCTTTTTTGTCAAACAACAACACCGAGTCACCCATGAC
>NZ_JANMZH010000655.1:0-1199 GCF_031383065.1 Microcoleus sp. OTE_8_concoct_300
GCAGCAGCGGGCGCTCACTTGGCCAACGGGGTGGCGTTGGAAGACTTGGGAGAGCCGATCGACCCTGCAAGTTTAGTAGAGTTAGAGATACCAAATTGTGCCGTTACAGCCACAGGTGCAGCAGGCTGCATTCAATATGTCGATCGCTTCGGCAATCTAATTACTAATATCCCGAATAATTGCATTATAGGTAACAATTGGTCATTGACAATTAGCAATAGTTCTGATGCTATTCGCATCCCCAGCGGTAAAACCTACAGCGACACCGAACCGGGCGATTTAATTGCCATAACTGGTTCTGACGGTTGGGTAGAAATTGCCGTTAATGGCGGCAGCGCTCAATCAGTATTAAAATTGGAATGCGGAGCGATCGTGCAATTGCTTTTTCAAACTAACAATTAAATAGGACTTACCCATGGGCGATCAGAAACCGGGTTTTTTACGAAAATACTTTGTTAGAATCAGCAGATTCCCTAAAAAACCCGGTTTCTTTGACGGAGTGCGTAAGTCATAGTTTTTTTCGATCGATTACTTTTTCGGCAAAATCCACAATAGTTTGGCGATATTCGGGATTATCAAAAAAAGCATCTCCATTATTGTGCCTAGCATTAGGAACTAGCAAAATTTTTTTATATTCAGGAGAACTAGCATATAACTTTTTGCTCATAGTAGCAGGAACAAAAGAATCGGCAATCCCGTGAACAAACAAAATCGGCATTCGCAGTGATTTAACCTTAGCAAGAGAATCAAACCTTTGCGTCAGCAACAACCGCACCGGAAAAAATCGCATAAAAGCATTACTTTCCACCATATCCAGCATAGAAGTAAACGAATTGTGGACAATCAAACCAGCAGCTTCTGGATGCCTTATTGCTAACTCAATAGCAACAGCACCTCCCATTGAATGACCATAAAATAAAATTTGGCTAGGCAACAATTGCCGCTGCTTAACTAAATAATTATAAGCAATTTCAGCATCTTCATATACTTGTGATTCCTTCGGGAAACTGCCTTGACTGCGGCCGTAACCCCGGTAATCAATCGGCAATTGGGTTTTTCTGTATTGCTGATTGATTACCGGGGTTACGGCCGCAGTCAAGGCAGTTTCCCGAAGGAATCACAAGTATATGAAGATGCTGAAATTGCTTATAATTATTTAGTTAAGCAGCGGCAATTGTTGCCTAGCCAAATTTTATTTT
>NZ_JANMZH010000548.1:0-1423 GCF_031383065.1 Microcoleus sp. OTE_8_concoct_300
AGAAGCCTGTCCGCGCATTCGTTCGCCTCGCATCTCGCTACTCAGAACTAGAAAACCGAGGCGCCGAGATTTTTATCGGCGACTTGAAACAAGACAAAGATATTAAAAAAGCCTGCCAAGGAGTGCAATACATCATCAGCAGCCACGGCACCGGCGGCGACGTTCAAGCAGTACACTACCGCGCTAACATAGAATTGATCGACTGCGCCAAAGAAGCCGGAGTGCAGCACTTTGTCTTTCTTTCGGTACTGGGAGTCGATCGAGGATACGAAGATTCCGCAGTATTCAAAGCCAAGCGAGAAGTAGAAAAATACCTGCAAAACAGCGGCTTGAATTATACAATCTTGCGGCCAGCAGGTTTTGCTTCCAGCTTGTTACCGCTAGCAGAAAGATTTCGAGAAACCGGACTTTACCTGCTGATTGGCGACGGCAAAAACCGCACCTCTGTTGTCAGTACCGACGACTTAGCTCATATTGCCGTAGACTCGCCAACAGTCGAAGGCGCCCGCAACCAAATTCTGCGAGTCGGTGGCCCGGATGTCCTGACAAGAGACGACATTCCCCGCATTTTTGCACGCTTATTCAATCGCGAACCAATCGTAATCAACCCGCCCCTAGTTGTGTTTGACGGTTTGAGAAATGCCTTGGGTTTATTGAATCCTCAAGCTAAAAAAGACTTAGGAACTTTGCGGGTATTGCTGGGCAACGAGTATTTCTGCACTCCCGAACAAGTGCAAAACTTGGAATCAATCTACGGCATGAGAATGGAATCCTTAGAAAGCTTTCTGCGGCGCAATTTGAGCGTTTAAATTCTCGTTACCAGGCTCTGCCTGGTAATGAATATCCGGAGGCTGTGCCTCCAAATAGTTGTCTCATTTTAATGGAGATAGAGCCTCCCGATATGCGTCCCCAGCCTCTTCCTGGAAGCAAATAAGGCGCCAAATCGCAACGGGAAACCAGTTAAGCAGAAATAGGTACGGGTTGAGCACCAATATAACTCGTAACTGCGATCGGCGGAGAAGTCGGTTTAGCAACCAAATAACCTTGGACAAAAGTTGCTCCCCGTTGTCGCACCCACTCAAACTCCTCCAAAGTTTCCACACCTTCCGCAACAGTTTTAATCTCTAATTTACAGGCAATTTCTAACATCTTTTCAGTAATTAGTGCCTTATAATAATCTTGCTGGACATTCCGAATCAATTGCATATCCAACTTAATAAAATCTGGACGCAGTTGGTGCATCAAATTTAAATTAGAAGAACCGCTGCCAAAATCATCCAGCGCAATTAAAAATCCCGCTTCTCGGTAAAACCTCAGAATCTTAATCAAGTGATCCATATCAGGAGGGTGCTGAGATTCCCCTACTTCAAAAACAATATTGCTGTGAGGAATTCCCGATTCATCAATAGCCTGTACTGTCCTT
>NZ_JANMZH010000551.1:0-1480 GCF_031383065.1 Microcoleus sp. OTE_8_concoct_300
AGAAGCCTGTCCGCGCATTCGTTCGCCTCGCATCTCGCTACTCAGAACTAGAAAACCGAGGCGCCGAGATTTTTATCGGCGACTTGAAACAAGACAAAGATATTAAAAAAGCCTGCCAAGGAGTGCAATACATCATCAGCACCCACGGCACCGGCGGCGACGTTCAAGCAGTACACTACCGCGCTAACATAGAATTGATCGACTGCGCCAAAGAAGCCGGAGTGCAGCACTTTGTCTTTCTTTCGGTACTGGGAGTCGATCGGGGATACGAAGATTCCGCAGTATTCAAAGCCAAGCGAGAAGTAGAAAAATACCTGCAAAACAGCGGCTTGAATTATACAATCTTGCGGCCTGCCGGTTTTGCTTCCAGCTTGTTACCGCTAGCAGAAAGATTTCGAGAAACCGGACTTTACCTGCTGATTGGCGACGGCAAAAACCGCACCTCTGTTGTCAGTACCGACGACCTAGCAAAGATTGCCGCCAACTCGCCAACAGTCGAAGGTGCCCGCAACCAAATTCTGCGAGTCGGTGGTCCGGATGTGCTGACAAGAGACGACATTCCCCGGATTTTTGCACGCTTATTCAATCGCGAACCGATCGTAATCAACCCGCCCCTGGTTGTGTTTGACGGTTTGAGAAATGCCTTGGGTTTATTGAATCGTCAAGCTCAAAAAGACTTAGGAACTTTGCGGGTATTGCTGGGTAACGAGTATTTCTGCACTCCCGAACAAGTGCAAAACTTGGAATCAATCTACGGCATAAGAATGGAATCCCTAGAAAGCTTTCTGCGGCGCAATTTGAGCGTTTAAAGTGCTAGTAATTCTCGTTACCAGGCTCTGCCTGGTAATGAATATCCGGAGGCTCAGCCTCCAAATTGTTGTCTCATTTTAATGGAGGCAGAGCCTCCCGATATGCGTCCCCAGGCAGAGCCTGGGAACGAGCAACAGAGCCTTCCTATATGCATCCCCAGGCTCTTCCTGGAAGCAAATCTAGCGCCAAATCGCAACTGGAAACCATTTAAGCAGAAATAGGTACCGGTTGAGCACCAATATAGCTCGTAACGGCGATCGGCGGAGAAGTCGGTTTAGCAACCAAATAACCTTGAACAAAAGTTGCTCCCCGTTGTCGCACCCACTCAAACTCCTCCAAAGTTTCCACACCTTCAGCAACAGTTTTAATCTCTAGTTTACAGGCAATTTCTAACATTTTTTCAGTAATTAGTGCCTTATAATAATCTTGCTGGACATTCCGAATCAATTGCATATCCAACTTAATAAAATCTGGACGCAGTTGGTGCATCAAATTTAAATTAGAAGAACCGCTGCCAAAATCATCCAGGGCAATTAAAAATCCCGCTTCTCGGTAAAACCTCAGAATCTTAATCAAGTGATCCATATCAGGAGGGTGCTGAGATTCCCCTACTTCAAAAACAATATTGCTGTGAGGAATTCCCGATTCATCAATAGCCTGTACTGTCCTT
>NZ_JANMZH010000784.1:0-10775 GCF_031383065.1 Microcoleus sp. OTE_8_concoct_300
ATTAACGGCTTTTCCGACTTGTTCCGTCCAAAATTCTTTCGTTTTTTGAAAGCTTTGAGAAACATCAGGCAGTGCTACTTCCATAGTAAGTGACCTTCATCAACTTAGGAGCGCGAATTAAATAACTTACAATTAAAATTGTAAGTTATTTAATTCGCGCTCCTAAGTTGATGAAGGTCACTTACTATGGAAGTAGCACTGCCTGATGTTTCTCAAAGCTTTCAAAAAACGAAAGAATTTTGGACGGAACAAGTCGGAAAAGCCGTTAATTCTGTTTCAGAAACAACAGCACAAGCTAAATCTTCTCTCTCCGAATCTGCGTCCAAGGCAAAAGAAGCTCTCACTCAAACTACGAATTCTGCCGTGAATGCTGTTAATCAAGCTACGAACAATGCTTTAGGTACTGTAGCAGAGAAAACAGAAAAAGCGAGGATTTCTATATCTGAAGTCGCAAATCAAGCAGTTAGTCGCGTTAGTGAAACTACCAACAAAGCTGTTGATGCTGTTTCTCACTCGGCGGCAACTGCTAAAGAAACTATTAATCAAACTACTAACTCTGCGGTCAATACTCTGAATCAAACAACTAGCCAAGCTGTAGAAAGTGTAAATCAAGCAACAGAAAAGGCTAAGATATCACTGGAAGATAGCATTCACAAGGCGGTAAATATGAGCGATGTCGCTTCAAATGCCCTTCAAAGTGCTATCAATGGTACTGTTAAAGATTGGATTGATTCTCACCCGGTAGTCTTCTGGTTGGTGAGTCATCCGCTGATATCTTTAGCAAGTTTGCTGCTATTTATATTCATTATTTTGGGTTTATTACAGGCTTTAGCTAGCTTTTTTGCAGAAGGATGGTTATTTACCCTGCAAAGCCCTGGAAAATTTATGCAAGGGGTTTTGAGTGTCGGCTCTAAATCTCTAAGTAATGTCGGTGGAGTAGCTATAAACTCATTGGTTTCAAAGAATCCCGAAGACAAAAATAATTCAGCTTTACAATTGAGGGGAGTTGAATCAAACAGTTTGGAGTCTCAGGAACGAATTGCTAATATTTTGACAAGGTTGGAGGCAATTCGACAAGAGCAGAATCAGCTTTTACAAGAAGCGTCGGCTATTTTAGGCAAGCAATTTAATGCAGAGCGATCGGGTGTGGCACGATCGCACTTATGGTAAATTTAATACATCCAGGCTTTCCATCAAAGCCAGCTCAATAAAGGATTTTAGTCGATCGCTCAATACGCCATGCCCGATTCCGAATTTTCCGACGATCTCAAATGGACGCCTGAAGCCAAGGCCAAGCTGAAAAATATTCCCTACTTTGTCCGGGGACAAGCTCGCGTGCGCATCGAGCAGTTGGCCCGCGAAGCCGAAACCGAAGTCGTCACCGTTGACTTAGTTGAGCAAGCTCGCATCGAGTTTGGGCAATAAGGGATCGAAAGGTACGCTAAAGCTTTAGACTATTAATTGCGTTGTAAGGACAAGGACTTAAAGAAATAGTGCGCAAAATAGTTATAGCTGGCAACTGGAAAATGTACAAAACTAGGGCAGAATCCCTAGAGTTTCTTCAAGGATTCATGTCCTGCCTGACGGAAACCCCAGAGGAACGGGAAGTCGTGCTTTGCGTTCCCTTCACTTCCTTGGCTGTCCTCTCGAAAAATTTGCACGGCAGCCGGATCAGACTCGGTGCTCAGAACGTTCACTGGCAAGAGTCGGGAGCTTTTACTGGGGAAATTTCCGGGCCAATGCTGAGTGAACTGGGTGTGCGCTATGTCATCGTAGGCCACAGCGAGCGGCGCCAATATTTTGGGGAAACTGACGAAACGGTGAATTTGCGGCTGAAAGCTGCTCAGAAATACGATTTAATTCCGATTCTGTGCGTCGGGGAAACCAAGCAGCAGCGAGATGCAGGGGAAACTGAATCTCACATTTTTTCTCAGTTGGAAAAAGATTTGGTTGGTGTTGACCAGCAGAAGTTGGTAATTGCTTACGAGCCTATTTGGGCGATAGGGACTGGCGATACTTGCGAAACGAAGGAAGCTAACCGAGTTATTGGTTTGATTCGCAGTAAATTGACTAATCCTGACGTGCCAATTCAGTACGGTGGCTCTGTTAAACCGGAGAATATTGATGAAGTTATGGTCATGCCTGAGATTGACGGGGTTCTGGTAGGCGGTGCGAGTTTGGAAGCTAGGAGCTTCGATCGAATTGTCAATTACAAGTTGTGAAAATTCAAGTAGGGGCTGGTGCTCAAGCCAAAAATTTGTCGGCAGTTGCTTAAATTTGCGATCTCACCCGCCCTGACTGGGATAGTTGGGCGATCGAATTTGTACGAAATCTGCCCCTCTGGGACCCCTCGAAAGGGCGGGTTTTGTACTAAAATTATTTATTCAGAGGCAGAGACTTTTTGCTAAACCAGCCCCTAAAAGTTATCTGTTATATTTTCAATTAGAGCGATTTAGAATAACTCATGACCGATCGCAAATTAACCATTAGAAATAAATCTTTTGAGTGGGGAAAACGCACTTATTTAATGGGCGTTTTGAATGTCACCCCTGACAGTTTCAGCGACGGCGGAGATTATTATACCATAGAATCTGCTTTAGCGCAAGCCGAAAATATGGTAAAATCTGGAGTTGATATTATTGATATTGGCGGTCAATCTACTCGGCCCGGTGCAGCGGAAATATCCTCTTCAGAGGAGATCGATCGCGTTATACCTCTGGTACAGATACTGCGGCAAAAAGCCGAGATTTTTGGCTCAGTTCCTATTTCGGTCGATACTACCAGAGCGCAGGTTGCCAAAGCTGCGGTTGAGGCGGGAGCTGATATTATCAATGATATTTCGGGAGCAACTTTTGACTCGGAAATGCTGTCAACCGTTGCTCAGTTAAAAGTGCCAATAATTTTGATGCACATTCGGGGCACTCCCCAGACGATGCAAAAACTCACAGATTATCGGGATTTAATTGGGGAAATTAGGGAATTTTTAGAGAGTAGAATTGCGGCGGCAGTGGCTGCAGGGATTGACAAATCTCACATAATTCTAGACCCTGGTATTGGCTTTGCTAAGAATTACAGTCAAAACTTGGAAATTCTGCAGCAGTTAGCCAAATTCCGTGGTTTGGACTGTCCAATTTTAGTAGGAGTATCGCGCAAAAGCTTCATCGGTCACATTTTGAATCAGCCCTTGGCGAAACAAAGAATTTGGGGGACAGCGGCGGCTTGTACAGGTGCGATCGCAAATTCGGCAGATATCTTGCGAGTTCACGATGTCAGAGAAATGCACGATGTTTGTCTGGTTGCCGACGCCATCTTCCGATATCAATCTTGAGAAGTTGGAGTATCGATAACTCTCATTTCCCCGCCGCGATCTCCCGCAGGGACATCAGGGATAGACTCCATCAAATTGTTGAGGGCCTCTGACATATTCTTCGGATCCATAAACAAAATTTTGGCATTGTCGCTTTCGCCCAATTTTTGTTGAGCGTCTAAGTATTTTTCGGTTACTAAGTAATTCAAAACTTGCTTGCTATTCGGATGGTTGTCTAAAGCTTCAACTAAGAGCCTCATGTACTCCTTAGTGCCGATCGCTTTATTGACCATTGCTTGCCACTCGCTCTTAGTGGCGCGCTCCAATTCCATCGCTTCTTGCACCCTTTTCGGAGGTGTAATGCTTTGAATTTCCACCCGAATTACTTTGACGCCCCAACTTTCAGTAGCTTCGTCTAACCTCTTGAGTAACTTTTTATTCATGTCATCTCGGGAAGCCAAGACGTCTTGCATTGGCAATCGAGCAATTTCAGCGCGAAACGTTGTTAAAACTAAGTTGGCGATCGCATCTTCAATTTGATCGATTCCATAATAAGCTTTCTGTAAATTCACAACCCGCCAATACACAACGGCATCGACTTCTAGAGCCACATTATCTCCCGTGATTGCTGACTGAGGTTTAGTATCTAAAACTCTTTCACGGCTTGTGTCCACGCAGACGACTTTTTCGACCAAGGGGCTGATAAAGTGGAATCCGGGCTTTAAGGTGCGCTTGTATTGACCCAAACGTTCGACTAAAGCTTCGTCGCCACCGCTGACTATTTTGAAGCTTGAGTTAACAGTGTAGCCGAGGATGAGCGCAATGATCATGGTGAGAAGAGACTGCCCCATTTCTACTTTCCTGCTAAGGTTGACTGAGAATCGATCGGAATTCTACTCTAATTTAACTCAAAATCGGCCACACAGTGCTAAAATATCTCGACTGTTAATAACTAACTATTTCATCGGGTAGGCCCCCATCTGCTCCGACTCTTACGGCGCTAGTCAAACCCAGGATATCAACAACACATTTCCACAAAAGACATGAAAAACGATCGAGAGTTTCGCTTGTTCAAACCTTTGAGGTGGATCGCCCCAAGCATTTTGGTGAGTGCAGGAATCTGGAATGTGGCAGCGGCCCAACCGGCCGGGGCTGAGCCAATCGCCCTGCAACTGTCGCAAAACTTGCAGTCGCAGAACTTGCAGCCACCGCGCCGAGGACCTGCTGTTCGAGAAGTTCTATCCTACGAAATGAAGGGAGACGAACTCAAGATTTGCAAGCAGCAAGGCAACTCCGAGAAAAAGTGCGAAGTTGTAGGTAAAGGCTACACGGTGGGTTTGAGAACTGCCAACGACCTTTACGGTCAAGGAAATGCTGTCAATGCCGAAGCTTTGTACCGGCAACTAATCGCTCGCTATCCCAAACAAGCGGATGCTTATTACAAGTTGGGAACTATGCTGTCGGGGCAAGGTAAAATGAGCGATGCGATCGGTCTATTCCAAAAAGCAATTGAAGTCAACCCGCAACACGCCAAAGCTCACAACGATTTAGGCGTGGCGATGGCAAGTCAGGGGCAGTTGCCCGAGGCAATTGTTCAGTGGAGACAAGCCGTTAAAATTAACAGCCAATATCCCGATGCTTTAAACAATTTAGGAGTCGGTTTGTACCAGCAAGGAGACAAGGAAAACCAAGCGGAGGCGGTAGCCAGCCTCAAAAAAGCTAAGGAGTTATTTATCAAGCAAGGTAGAACTCAAGCCGCTAGCAGAGTCGAGAAAATTTTGGAGGAAATGAATTCACAGTCGAGCGGATCCTAAACTCAACCACCGATCGAACATTGAAAGACAAAACATCATTGGCGATCGGCGTTAATGGGCGTTCACCGGGGGTTAAATACCCCCAAGAACGAGAATCTAAAGCATTTCCTTCAAAACTTGTATAATCAAATCCCCATCCACCCGATCGCTCACAGCGGCCTCACCCAAGCGCACCGGCAGCACAAACCGCACCTTGCCATCCTGCACCTTTTTATCGAGTTGCAAAGTATGCAAAATTTCCTCAACATCGACACCAGCAGGCAATTTCGCAGGTAAGCCGGCTTTTTCAATCAAAGCAGACTGGCGGCGATCGCACTCTTGATCCCACATTCCCAACTCCACAGCCAACCGGCTTGACGCAGCCATGCCGATGGCCACTCCTTCTCCGTGATTGATCACCTTGTAACCGGTCAAACTTTCCACAGCATGACCGATCGTGTGTCCGTAATTCAAAATCGCCCGCAAACCCGATTCCTTCTCGTCTTTGCTTACCACCTCAGCCTTAGCTTGGCAAGACCTGCTCAAAATTTCTGCCAACAAATCCGCCTTCACATAGCGCATTTGATCCAAACGCTTGCACTTCTCCAACTTCCCGAAAAGTTCAGCATCCCAAATCACCCCGTACTTGATAACTTCCGCCATCGCCGATCGAAACTCCCTCGCCGGCAGAGTTTTGAGTACATCCGGGTCAATCAAAACCAAGCGCGGCTGGTGAAAAGCCCCGATTAAATTCTTCCCCAAAGGATGATTTACCCCCGTTTTGCCGCCAATAGAAGCATCAACCATCGCCAGCAGCGAAGTCGGAACCTGCACGACATTAATTCCCCGCAGCCAAGTCGCCGCAGCAAAACCCGTCATATCGCCAACCACCCCCCCGCCCAAAGCCACCATCGTCGAGGAACGTTCTAAGCGGTTTGCCAAAGCCGCACCGTAAATTTTCTGCACAGAATTTAAAGTTTTGTACTGTTCTCCCGGTGGTAAAATGCAGCTACTGACTTCTAGACCGGCCGATTCGAGGGCTGCTGTTGCTCTTTCGCCGTACTGCCGAAAAATCGACTGATTTGACACCAGCAGCACTTTTTTGCCCAAACTTAGATCGCCCATCATATTGCCGAGTTCGTCTAACCCGCCCGATCGCACGCAAACATTGTAAGATTGTGGCCCCAAGTCAACTTTAATTATGGATTGCATATTTATCTAATTTAGATATTAGATTTTAGATTATAGTTCTTATAGGTCTTTTTATTGATTGTTTTGGAGAAATTGCAGTCAGCACCCCGCACTGAAGTAACGGGCTTGATACCTACAACTTCAGTTAGTTGACCAGCCAAGCGTCTTAACTGACTACGTTTTTTGAGTCACGACACCGGGAGAATGCGTAGCTAGTTCCTCGCTCTGTCGTCAGTGGTTAAACAGTTTTACGAGGGGTAAGACAGTGCTGCTGACCTAACAAGCTCACTAAACATTGGCGAAGTACAGACGACCTGCCAGGTCGTCTCTTCTACCCCGAAAGGGAGGCTCTAAGAAAGAGCAAACCATTATGCGTACAGGGTGAAAGGTTTGAAGCAGTAATTGTCCTGTTGAAA
Organism: Microcoleus sp. OTE_8_concoct_300; assembly: GCF_031383065.1. Taxonomy (NCBI): domain Bacteria; kingdom Bacillati; phylum Cyanobacteriota; class Cyanophyceae; order Oscillatoriales; family Microcoleaceae; genus Microcoleus; species Microcoleus sp. OTE_8_concoct_300. Next base: position 6,708 of record NZ_JANMZH010000784.1, read on the forward strand.
GTTCATTACAAAAGAACCCCGAACTAAGTAATTCCAAGGCGGTAAAGGTGTAAATATTCAAGGCGGTTGAAACCGCTCGTATCGTTTCCCTCTCAGGTCTAAAGACGCTGAGGAACCCACTTACCGAGGATTTTTATGACTCTTAGCGGAATAATAACTTTTTTTGGGATTTTCGGCGGCATGGTCGGCTTGGCGACAGTGCTGATGTTTGGTCTGCGGGCTGTCAAACTCATCTAATTTGCCTGCTTTGTGACTTGGAACTCAGAGATTGAAACCTCTGGTAAAAGTCTTGATCGTGCGAAGTCTTTGCGCCCCAAAAATCTCTGATTAAACTTGGAATTTGGCGCGCAAATGCTTCGGTCCATAGAACCTGAGAGTAAAATTAGCTTAATTAGACTCTTGGCTGACTGACAATTCCTTGACGAACGCTAATTAATCTAATCCCGAAGATACTTCTTGGCACACAGCAACAGACCCGAAAAATATTGTAAAATGAAACGAAAGTAAGGCGGGAAGTTGTTGCCAATCAAAAGAGTAAGACTCCAATAGTCAAATATGTTACTAAATTTACCTAAACCTATTCGTTGCAACAAGTTATAGGTAAAAACTCTCACCCTGGCATCTGAATTAATTGGAATATCCAACTATGTTTGCCATAAAGCGATCGCTCAAATTAAATAACAACAAAGCGACGCTACCAGGAAGTCAAAGCAGAGCAGGTAGGGGGAGTAGTCGCCAGTTTATCCATCCTCAGCCGCCGTCGCCTAAGTTCTGTTTAAATATCTGCACCTACTTACACAAGGTCACAATTCTTGCAAAGCGGGCGTTTTAACAAGCGCTATGATAATATTTGACAAGTAACTAGCGACGATCGAGCTTGTTGAGAAATTTATCCCAAACAAGTAAATCCTGCTAATTGGGGCGCACTACAAAATAACTTAAGATTAGCTTAACAAATTATGAATGCGCTCCCCAACTTACCAGATTATCAAATCACAGAGCAATTATACACAGGTACGCGCACCCTTGTCTATCGAGGCATCCGTACCAGTGACCAACAACCCGTCGTCATCAAATTACTACGAAATGACTACCCAAACTTTAACGAACTCGTTCAATTCCGCAACCAATATACCATTGCCAAAAATCTCGACTTTCCTAGTATTATCAAACCCTTAACCCTAGAAGTATATGGCAATGGCTATGCCTTAGTCATGGAAGACTTTGGTGGAATTTCCCTATCTGAGTATCTCCAAACAGCCACGGATGAAAATGCCCAATATCAATATTTACCTTTAGGTGAATTTCTCAGGATATCTATTAAAACAACAGAAATTCTGCACTATTTATACCAAAATAGAGTTATACACAAAGACATAAAACCCGCTAATATTCTGATCGATCCCGCCACCAAAAAAATTAAATTAATTGATTTTAGTATTGCTTCTCTCCTACCAAGAGAAACCCAAGAGATTCAGAATACTAATGATTTAGAAGGCACATTAGCCTATCTTTCTCCTGAACAAACTGGTCGAATGAATCGAGGCATAGATTATCGTAGTGACTTTTATTGTCTGGGAATGACATTTTATGAATTATTGACGGGAACATTACCATTTAGATCGGAAGATGCAATGGAAGTGGTACATTGTCACCTGGCGAAACAGCCGATACCCATCCATCAAATTCATTCAGAAATTCCCCTAATTTTGTCAGAGATTGTCAGTAAGCTAATCGCCAAAAATGCCGAAAATCGTTATCAGAGTGCCTTGGGAATTAAGCACGATTTAGAAATCTGTCTAGATCAACTACAAACTACAGGCACAATAGAACCTTTTGAAATAGGAAAGCGAGATATCAGCGATCGCTTCCTAATTCCCGAAAAACTCTACGGAAGAGAAGCCGAAGTTAATCAACTATTAAATTCCTTCGATCGTGTCGCCAATGGCACAACAGAAATGGTGCTAGTAGCGGGTTTTTCTGGAATTGGGAAAACCGCAGTAGTTAATGAAGTACATAAACCCATTGTTCGGCAACGCGGCTATTTTATTAAAGGGAAATATGACCAATTTCAACGAAATATCCCCTTTTCGGCTTTCGTGGAAGCTTTTCGCGATTTAATGTGGCAACTATTATCAGAATCAGAAGAACAATTGCCAACATGGAAAACCAATATTCTCGCAGCAGTGGGAGACAACGGGCAAGTATTAATTGATGTAATTCCTGAGTTAGAAAACATCATCGGTAAACAGCCACCATCCCTAGAGTTATCAGGAACAGCCGCCCAAAATCGCTTTAATTTATTATTTCAAAAATTTGTCAAAGTCTTTACCAGTAAAGAACATCCCTTAGTGATGTTTTTAGATGACTGGCAATGGGCTGATTCTGCATCGCTGAATTTGCTCTCATTATTGAGGCAACAAGATACAGGACATCTATTGATATTAGGTGCTTATCGAGATAATGAAGTGTCACCAGTACATCCATTTATCTTAACGGTAGATGAACTGCTCAAAACTGGGGCAACGGTAAATACGATTACATTACCACCGTTAAGAGAATCGGATATTAATCGATTGGTAGCAGATACCCTAAATTGCGAACTATCTCTTGCCCAGCCTTTGACAAAATTAGTCTATCAAAAAACCAAGGGAAATCCTTTCTTTGCAACTCAGTTCCTCAAAGCTTTACACGATGACAAGTTAATTACCTTTAATTGGGATATCCAGCATTGGCAGTGCGATATTGCCCAAATCAAAGCCTTGGCAATTACTGATGATGTTGTTGAATTCATGGCGTTGCAATTGCAGAAATTACCAATTCCAACTCAGGATGTCTTAAAGTTGGCTGCTTGTATAGGGGCGCAGTTCGATTTGCATAATTTGGCAATAGTTTCACAAGAATCAGAAATCGAGACGGCGACGGTTTTATGGAGAGCATTGCAGGAGAGTTTGATTTTACCGATTAGTAATCTTTATAAGTTTTATCAGCTTGAGGGCGATGATAATTTAAACTCAGAAGATGCAAATGCTAATAAACAAAATGCTAAATACAGATTTTTGCATGACCGCGTTCAACAAGCCGCTTATTCCCTAATTCCAAAAGACCAAAAACAGGCAACTCATCTCAAAATTGGTCAACTCCTCCAACAAAACTTATCAGAGATAGAAAAAGAAGAAAAGCTATTTGATATTGTCGGGCATTTGAATTTAGGAATTGGGTTAATTACTCAAGCGGGAGAACGGGAAACCTTAGCCCGACTGAACTTAGCAGCCGCACAGAAAGCTATAAATTCTACAGCCTATTCAGCCGCCAGAAGTTTCGTGAAAACAGCGCTCTCGTTGCTGGCGGAAAACTGTTGGCAAACTCAGTACGAATTAACCCTGAATCTTTATGTAGCTGCGGCGGAAACTGCCTACTTGAATGCCGATTTTGATGGCATGGAAGAAATGGCAGCAGAAGTTTTGCAAAAGGCCAAAACAATACTAGACAAAGTAAAGATATTTGAGATTAAAATTAACGCACTGACAACTCAGAGTAAGGTATTAGAAGCGATCGCTGTCGGCAAAAATGTTCTGACACAATTAGGGGTTGAGTTCTCATCTGAACCTGACGAAGCCTTGACTGACAAAGCACTACAAACCCTTGCTAAGCAACTCGAAGGTAAACAGATTTCAGAATTAGTTAGCCTTCCTATGATGAGCGATCCTCATACAATTGCAGTTATGCAACTGTTAGCCATGTTGTTTACGCCCATTTTTCAAGGAAACCCTGCCTTGCTGCCTCTGCTTTCCTCCACAATGGTCAGTCTATCACTCCAATTTGGAAATACACCCGCATCAACAATAGGATCAGGGCGAACGCATCTAAACTTTATGTTAACATAATCTAGTATATTGGAGAAGAATTATTGAGTACATACAAAACATTTAATTAGAGTTTACTCTTATGAGACTCAAACCTAAAATCACCATTGCTGACCATTTTTTTGAATTAGAAGATCCAAGAATTGAGCGGACGAAACATCATCAATTGATTGACATTATCACCCTCTCACTTTGTGCCGTG
>NZ_JANMZH010000787.1:0-17104 GCF_031383065.1 Microcoleus sp. OTE_8_concoct_300
GCCGGCCCGCAATAATTTCAGAGACAGAGACAGCAGCCCGCAGCCGGCCCGCAATAATTTCAGAGACAGAGACAGCAGCCCGCAGCCGGCCCGCAATAATTTCAGAGACAGAGACAGCAGCCCGCAGGAATCCCGGGGCAATTATTACAAAGACAAAGACAGAGACAGAGACAGAGACAGCAGCCCGCAGGAATTCCGGGGCAACCATTTCAGAGACAGAGACAAAGACAGAGACACTCGCCCTGTTGACACTGCCTCAAATACAGTCGTGCAACCAGACACAGACACAGACATGATTTACGGCCGCCATGCGGTGCAAGCGGCTTTAGAAACAAACCAAGTCCTCAACCGGATCTGGGTTGTCCCCCACCTGCGCTACGATCCCCGCTTTCACAGCTTGCTAACCGAAGCCAAGGCCAACGGCAGCATCATTGATGAAGTTGACGATTTGCGCCTCGACTACATCACGCGCAAGGCAAACCACCAAGGCGTAGCGGCTCAAGTATCAGCTTACGAATACCTGGATTTGACCGAACTGATAGCAAAGGCTAAGTCTGCTTGCGAAGATCCAGTAATTGTAGTAGCCGAAGGACTCAACGACCCCCACAATCTAGGGGCGATCATTCGCACCGCAGAAGCATTGGGTTCTCAGGGCATGGTGATTCCCCAGCGGCGGGCTGTTGGGATTACCTCGGCAGTGAGAAAAGTGGCAGCAGGGGCATTGGAAAGCCTGCCAGTGGCGAGGGTTGTCAATCTTAACCGGGCGCTGGAAGAATTGAAAGAGGCTGGATTCTGGATTTATGGCACTGCAGCAGGCGTCGGTCAATCGGTAGAGACAATCAAGTTCTCGGGGCCCACTGTTTTAGTTGTGGGCGGTGAAGCTGACGGTTTGAGCCTTTTGATACAGCGCGGCTGTGACGGATTAGTTTCAATTCCTTTAAGGGGGAAGACTCCTAGCCTGAATGTCTCGGTAGCAACGGGGATGGCTTTATACGAAATTTACCGCCAGCGCGGGCCCAAAAAGTTTCACGTACACGGATCGTAAAGGTGGTTGAAAAAAAGAGCACAACAGAGTAGTTTATTGTGAATGCTGCCCAGAATTGAGCGGCAGCACACCCTGAACAAGTAAGGATAGCCGATCGGCTTTCGTTACGAACAGGCGAAAGTAGAAGGGGCCTTCCCCCTAGGTTCAAACAGGAATTCGACACCAATCTATTTAGAGATCAGCTTTAAATAGGTGTGTATAGGTTCTTGGTAGCAGTCAGCGTGTAAATAACAAAAGCCTAGGCGTGTTCGCAGCACCATGAAAACACCGTCAAATACATTAGAAAAGCAGATGAAAGAATTCTTGATTAGCTTGCTCAATTTTTTCGGATTGGCTTGGTGGGTTGAAGTGAAAACTTCAGCACCGCGGTGCATTTACTATTTTGGGCCGTTCTTGACGGCTCAAGAAGCGGAATCTGCAAAAGCAGGATATGTAGAAGACATAGAAAATGAAGGTGCAGAAGGTCTTTGTGTTTCAATTCACCGCTGCAAACCTCTTACTTTGACGGTGGCAGATGATTTGGGAAAGCTTGGTGAGGGAGGGCTGTTGCCTGTTTAGATCGGTCACTAGAACCAGGGGGAATTTTGAGTTTTGAGTTTTGAGTTGTAAGTTGTAAATTAAAATCCGGTAACTACGGAATTATACCCTCCTTGCGAACCCTGATAGCGAGCGGGAAGCTGGCACAAACTCGGAAAATTATGATTCGGAGGCAAACGGAAAGGATATAAATTCAAAATTCTTGACGGTTGGGTGATTAATTGCTTCTGACAAACTCAAAACTTAAGACTCGCAATTACCAACTGCTTGGGGGAATTTCTCAATCCAACGATCGATGTCTGCGATTACCCGATCGGGAATTTCCCAAGGGAACAAGTGGGCTGTATTTGGATAGCACTGCCACTGACAATCGTGAAGGTGGCGGGCTGTTTCTAAACTGGATGCCGAGGTGATGTGCCGATCGGCCTCTCCGGCCAACACCAAGCTCGGACATTGAATGTCGTCGAGGTGGATCAGTCGATCGTATCCGGCCAACAGAGCGGTATTTAACGCCTTGGTGGCCGTGTTGGAAGTCTTGAGGTAGGCGGGGGTACCTGCCTGTGCTAAGTAGCGGTAAGGGGTGGCTGTATGCTGCTGTATCAAGTAGCGAAAGAGCGATCGCCTAGCAAAAGTATCAATATTCCACTGCCAACCGGGTATCACCCAATTGATAATTCCGGCTAAACCGGTGTAAAGGTTATCTTGCCAAGAGATGGGAGGGTGACTTCCTCGCGGTTTGGCGGCGGATGCAAGTAGAATCAAACCGCTGACTCGCCCTGGATATTTCATGGCTAATTCCAGGGCTAAAATCCCTCCCAAAGACCATCCGATCACCAAACACCGATCGACTCCTAATCTGTCTAAAAGTGCTTCTAAATCGAGGAGGTGGTCGGTCATTTCAAAGGGAGCAGAGGTGCGGCTGTTGCCGTATCCGCGCAAGTCTGGGGCGATCGTCTGGAACCGCTTTGATAAGTGTTCTGTAAAGACGGACATACAATCGCCCGAACCTGGATGGCCGTGCAAGCAGAGAATCGGAAACCCTTTGCCTTTGACCGAAACACTGAGTTTTGTGTGCGACATTTTCTTATTACTCGATCGATTGAATTAAATAAAATTGAAAAATCTTAAAACTTCTCCAATATTTTTAAATATTAATAAATTTTATTTAGCGAATTACTTAATTTAAATTTAATTATATCTAACTTGCCTCTTTGTTGTCAAGAAATAACGTTTTTGCCTAAAATAAGGTAAATCGGGAAAAAACTCATCGATACTCGAGGAGGGCCATATGGCTAACTACGATATTTTTGACGAAAATTACTATCTCAGCAAATATCCATTTGTGCAACAAGGTATCGATCAAGGAATTATCAGTTCTGGCAAAGAACACTTTGAAAAGTTTGGTCAAAAACTCGGTTTCACCGAAGTATCGCGATATTACGATGAAAATTACTATCTCGCCAACAATCCCGCAGTCGCGGCCGCTGTCAGTTCAGGATCTTTTGCCTCAGGCTTAGATCACTTTATTCAGTTTGGCTGGGAACAAGGTCTTGTCAATACATCGCCTGACTACGATGAATCGTTTTATTTAAAGCGATACCCCGTACTTGCTCCCTTTGTGCAGAACCAAACTTTAAAATCTGGTTTTGATCACTTTATCAAATTCGGAGTCCAAGAAGGCCTTTATGCGAGTACCTTTTTTGAACCAGAATATTTACTAAAAAACCCCGAGGTAGCAGCAGCAGTCAAAGCAGGAGTTTTCAAAACAGGCGGAGAACATTACCGAAAATTTGGACAATTTGAGCCAAGCCGCTCTGCAACCTTTGTCGGCACTAAAGGCAGTGACGTTGTGGCTGGATTTGGTGTAGGTAAAGTTGAAATCATCGGCATTCAAGTATCTTTAGATGCAGCAGGAAATCGAGTTTATGAAAAAAACCTCACTAACTTTAGCGACATAGATATAGATACCCTAATTGGCAGTCAAGGTTCTGATACTTTCGTGCTTGGTGTTGGGGAACGGTTCGATACTAATGGTGGTGTTTTCTACATCTCGCGGTTTGGAAGAGGCGAGCCGATTATTAAAAACTTTGACCAGCAAACTGATGCGATACGACTGGCAGGAACGCGAGGAGATTATCAATTCTCGTCTGGAGGGAATGACAGCAATTCTTATATTTTTCTAGGCGCTGGTAGAGGTATCGAAAGAGTCGCTCAAATTGAGGGAGATGCCAATATTCCATTTCTAGCAAATCGAGGGCGCGGTCTTTTGATTTTTAATAAAGATAGTGTATTGGATAACTTTTCGGAAGTTGAATATTTGCAAAAAAATCCCGATGTTGCTGCGGCTGTGAAAGCAGGAAATTTCTCTTCAGGTCTCGATCATTATACAAAATTTGGACAATTTGAACCGAATCGCTCTGCCACTTTTGTTGGAACTAATGGAAATGATATTGTCACTGCTTTTGGCAATGGAAAAACGGAAATTACTGGAGTTGATTTAGATACAAGTTTTGCTTTTGGCGGAGCCGGCCGTTATTTTAGTAATGGTAGCAATGAATTTGATACGCTGATTGGCAGCCCAGGGGCTGATACTTTTATGTTGGCTTATGATTTTACCCCACCACCACCGTCTCAGATGATTCCCAGCGCGCAAGAATTATATAGAGGGCCAGGGGAGGCTCGCATTCGCGGATTCAACCCCACTCAGGGAGATGTACTCAGGTTAGCAGGTCAACTCAGTGACTATCAAATATCTCCGGTAGGTGCAGATTTAGTCATCTCCAAACCAGAAGATAGAATTGCAATTATTGAAGGAGGTGCTAATTTAAATCTGCGACAACTGACTTTTCCTTCCACTCCCCCTTTCTTGGGAGGAACGTCTACTTTCTTGCTGAGTTAATTGTTAGTCACTAGCTAATATCATGTCCTTGATTAGGTATAATAAAAAGTCAACAGCGAGCTGCAGAGTTTGGGAGGGAGTGATGCCCAAGTTAGTTGCCATTAAAAACCACATTTCAGTACCACAGCTAGAGCAAAGATATCGTTACGCTAGGTGTTGTTACCGAGAAAAGTCACTATCTTGTCATCTGGTTATTGGCTAGTGGCAGGACAAGTTTAGAGGTGTCCCAAGTAACGGGCTATAGTAGAAATTGGATTTATCGATTGGTACGTCTGTACAACACTCATGCAGCGGAAGCATACTTGAGACCAAATAAAAAAAAATCTGGGGCGCGAATCATTACTCCAAGATGTAGACTAAGCTCAATTGTGGCAGCTAGTGCAACAACCAGCACCAGATGGAGGGCTATGGAATGGTAGAAAAGTAGGGTATTGGCTGAGTGAGAAGATGGGGTTTCCAGTAAGTCGTCAGAGAGGATGGCAATATCTTCAACAGATAGGTTTTCGGCTGAAAACACCAGGCTCGAGTCATACTGATAGTGACTTTTCACAACAACTTACTCAGTGGAAAACAAACTCGCTCAAGAGTTAGCTTCGCTTCAAAGTAAGTACCCACAAGCAGACTACCGAAGTGTGGTGTCAAGATGAACAGAGATTAGGGCTTAAACCAAAAATTCGTCGAGTGTGGACCCCTGTAGGAGAACAACCAATTGCTTCTGTCAAGACTCAATATCAATGGCTGTGGCTGTATGGTTTTGTCCACCCCAAGTCAGGAGAAACTTACTTTTGGATTCTACCGAGAGTCAACACGGAGCTATTGGGCGTGGTTTTAGCAGATTTGGCACTCTTAATTTGACCTCAATCAAAATAAGCGGATACTGCTCGTCAAAGGCTAAGCTGGATGGCATACCAGTGACAAGTTGGTGCGTTGCTGTTGGTATTGATCGGTTTTTTCTATCCAGTCACTCTCTAGAACTACAACCTGCTGAACGTTTGTGGCCTTTGACTAATGAAGCGTGAGCCAATTATTCACTCTTAAACTTAGAGGAATTAGAAAATCTGCTGATTTATCGTTGTCATAAAATTATGGAGCAACACAGACTTGTTCTGGAGTTAACCTGCTTTGATTGGTGACCTAAAACTAGGGGAACTTAATTATTACTAATCAACCGGACATGATAGAATTTACCTTTATTTGTGACGGAGGCAGGTTTATTAATGTTTATTGACTACATCACCTTGATGCTGATCAATATGGCGGCAGGATTATTTATCCTCGCGTACTATGTCTATTCGGGTCTCGACAGCGAGGATCAAAAACGGTGGATTCCCGGGTTTGGCATGACTGGTGCGATCGCCCTTACAACAGGATTGCACATGATCTTCACTTGGCCAGTTCCAGGTAGCTTCAACATAGCCTTCGGGGAAATGTCAGTTTTGTTGGGTATCGTATTCATCGGTGCTTCTGTTGCCCTAGCCCAAAACTGGGAGTTGGTAACAGTTACGATTTACGCATTTTTCGCCGGTGTGGCTGCTATCTTGGTCGGTTTGCGTATTATTACTCTAGGTATAACAACGCAGCCAATACTATCAGGGCTGGGCTTCATCCTGTCGGGACTGGGCGGCGTCTGCGCGACGCCTGCGCTGTTGCTGCGAACTAATCGTACTATGCGGGTGATTGGCACGATCGTACTGGTAGCAGCGGGTCTGATCTGGGCATTGACAGCCTGTGTGGCATATTGGGGCCATCTGGCTAAATTCTCAAATTGGGTTCCGTACCCTATGCGCTGAAACGTGGCAACTCATCCTCGATCGGCAATGAGTCGTTTTGGCAATTTGACAAGCCATGTTAATCTTAAGCAGACGTGCAGTAACTTTCTCAACGTGCTGCAACAATTTAAGTTCAGTAATTGGGAAAATAAGGGGATTCACTTCTCCAACAAAACATTTGTTAACAACTTAATTCAGGGAAGATCGAAATGAGCGAGCCAAGCGAAATTTATGTTTTAGGTGCAGGTCCAGCAGGTATGGCAGCGGCTTACACCGCTACTAAAAAAGGTCACCCTGTTGTGGTCATTGAACGGGATTCCCAAGTGGGGGGCTTGTCAAAAAGTATTGACTATCAAGGATTTATTCTGGATTACGGCCCCCACTTTTTCGGCAGTGATATTGATGCTGTTCACCAATTTTGGGACGAGGTAATGGGTTCAGAGCAAGTTACGTTCAAGGTGAGCACTCGGATGTTCTGGCAGAACAAATACTTTGGCTATCCTCCCAGTGTGCCAGAAGTTTTGTTAGGAGTTGGCTTTTGGAAAAGCTTAAAAATTCTCCTTTCGTATGTGCCGGCTCAATTATTCCGCAACTCAAATCCTCAAAATTACGCTGAACGAGTTACTGGTAGATTTGGCAAAGAGTTATTTGAGATTTGCTTTAAGGCTTATGTAGAAAAGCTTTGGGGCATACCTTGCACGGAAATTAGCGCTGACTGGGAAGCCGGAAAATTTAGATATACATCTTTTCTGGAAATTCTAAAAAATTCGATGATGAAGGACGAGTGCAGCGTAAAATTTCCCAGGTTAGGCTCGCGGCAGCTTTACGAACGTATTGCTAATTTTATGGGGGAGCACGATCAACAAATTCTCTTCAACCACGAAGTGAAGCAAATTCATCACGAAAACTTTAAAGTCACTAAACTGACTCTAAAAAATAGCAAAACAGGAGAAGAGAAAGTTATTGAATGCAAGGGCGTCATCAGTTCAATTCCTTTGAGTATTTTGCTGCAACAACTCACTCCGGCTGTCCCAAGTATACTCGTGGAGCGAGTAAAGTCTTTGAAGTTCCGCAACACTGCGATCGCTTATTTAATTGTTGAAAGTGGCAATTTATTCCCCGATCAGTGTATTTATATCAACGATGCCAATATTCGGCTGGGTCGGGTGACAAATTTTGCTAACTGGTCTAAGGATATGGTGCCAAATAGTCATCAGACTCCTTTATGTTGCGAATACTGGTGCGATTTTGGCGACTCGACTTGGCAACAGCCGGAAGCAGAGCTTTTGTTACAGGCAGAGCAAGATTTAAGGGCAATTGGACTGCTGGGAGAAGCGAAAGTTTCCGGAGGTTTTGTCGTAAAACTAGCCCGTACTCATCCCATTTATGCTGTTAATTATCAAGAAGCGTTATCGGAAGTTAACGATTATCTCAATCAGTTTGAAAATCTTGATATAATTGGCCGTTACGGAGCTTTCAAGTACCACGACCAAGATGGTACCTTGTACATGGGTATGTTAGCAGCCGAAAAGGCTGTTAGTAAGTCTGGAGTTTCTTAAAAGCTGGGGTTCCGGCTAATGTAATCGGCAATTTTAGAAATAGACTGGCGCATTTGTAGATCGCCGCTGCGGGTGTCAATCACAGTCATCACATAGGCTTCGCCGTCAATGCTCATCGCTAAAGTTGTGCCTAGCACCAGGGAATTTTGGCCGGTTTTTTCGCCCAACCACTGAGCTTTAGTTCCTTGCAAGGCGGCAAATCCTAGAGCCCGATCGTACTGGCCGTTGAGAGTTTCTATTAACTGTTTAGCACCGGGTGTTTCGCCATTGTAAATTTGCACCATCATTTCGGTGAGTTCGTTAGCAGTCACGCGGTTGGGACCAGAACCCGGGTTGGTGGGCATAATTTTTTCCCCCATTAATTTGAAGTTTACCCGGGTGACTTGGTAGCCGCGATTTTCTAAGAATTGATTGATGTAATCGGCACCCAAATAATCAATAAGTTGATTGGTAGCAGTATTGCTGCTGCGATCGATCATTTCTTCTAACAGTGTCTTCAAGGGGTAATTTTTAGGGGACAAAATCTTCGTGGATGAGTCTTCGGTGAAATTGCCCCTATTGACGAATACTTCCTTGTTCAGACTAATTTTTTCTGTTTCGACTTTTTGCATCAGGGCGACAGCAATCGGCACCTTTATTAAGCTGGCTGGACTGACAGGAGGCACATCGCCCCGCAGGTCTACGCATTCTCTAGAAAGGCGGCAAATGCCGATCGAAGCTTGCCCAGACAAACCGCTTTCCCGGGCAACGGCAGCCAAAAAATCTGATTTTGCTTGCTGCACTTGCGAGGTTGCTGCCGTTAAATTTTCTCGGTATTCTTGAGTTTTTGAGGCAGTGAGGGAAGCTAAAAATGAATCTTGTGGAACGGACTGCAAGTTGTTGAGGGCCTGGTTCCACAAAAATTGAGTTTGCTGCGAAGATTCGATCGATTGATTTTGCTGCCGTTTGGTTTCTACGGCTCGGTTGGCTAAACGGACTGCTTGCTGTAAGTCGTCGTTAGCCCTCTGTTCTACTAATATTTGAACTTCCACCGCTTGCAACTGCTGTAGCAGTTTTTCTTGAGGATTGGGGGTGAGGGGAACTAAGCCCGAGAGCAGGGTTGGTTCTGGGGAAGGAGAGGGGGGCTGTTCTAATTCGGTGACGAGCCGATCGCGAATTTTGTAGAGTTCGTCTAAGGAACGCGGGTTAGATGATTGAGAAAATGAACTTGCGATGGTTAACATCTGAACCAGTCCGATGCCAGCTACTACTGCCAAAGTCTTGTTGGCGATCGACAAAAAACGCCTGATTCCTCGCATATTTAACATCCTCAACACAACCAAATTCTATATAAGCAGCTATTGTTACATCAGTCAAACCATTTGAGATTTGAGATTTGTTCTCCAATCTCAAATCTCAAATCTCAAATCTCAAATAGTTCGATCGCACCGGTGCGCCAAGATAACAAAAATAAAGGGAGCGATCGCAGTTCGGCAATCAACCCCCTCTAAATATTGCGAACTATCTACTTTCTGCGCCGCCGCCAGTGAGCACCCAACCGCTTGAGATAATCCCAGCCGCGTTGGGGCCAGACATGATCGCTACCGATTTTTTCCGCAATCCAGCGAGCTACTTTGGGGCCTGTCCAGTCTCCGCCGTCGGGGGCAGAGCCTTGCAGCGCTTGTCGCAGTTCTTCTTGCTGTTGAGGATCCAGCAAGGATTTCGCAGGAGGGGGCTGGCGGTCTCCGCTGCGGTTTCTCACAGAGTTAGGCCCTTCTCGGTTGTAGCGCTGGACTATTTCTTTGGCATAGTCATAGTTGAGACCTACAACTTGGGCTGCTTGTTTGATAGTCCAATTTCGGGAAACTAACAGCAGCAAGTGCCAGCGGCGCGACTCTGTGGTGTTTTGTGCCTGCCGGTAGCGAATTTTGAGTTCCTCTGCCGTCAGGTGGGATTCTAAGTGAGCTTTAGGTGGCATTCCTCCAACGGGGCATCGGGAACTTCTTACCATATATCTTTGGTTTTGGGGATAATTCCGGATGAAATTATTTTCCTGGGGATCGTCGATGCAAATACGTAACTTTTTTTTGCTGCAGATCCACGCATATAGACGCAGTTGAGGAAGGACTGCTGTTTTTTTGCAGGTGCGCGCAACAAAAGACCTTGGCGTGGCGCTGCAGGTTCCGAGCTTTTTTGTGAACCCCAGATTTCTGAGAGGCTTTTTGACCCGTGGCAAAATGGGCGTGGATGGTCCTGTGCTCGATCGATCTTTTCTGTAATTACGCAGCAGCCATTAATTCACTCGGATGACTGTTGACACTCCTGGGCCAGGCACGAGGATTCTTAAGACATTTCTGCCTTAATATCCCTTTTGTGAGGCTTCCCTTGCTTCACCACGAAAGCTCTTTGAGCGTGGTGATATCTTTTGGGCGTTTAGGCATTCAGTCCCTGGTAACGCGAGATTCCCCGCGTAGCAATTCCAAAACTCTATCTCTAATCGTTTTTGCAGCGCCAATGTCGGCGTGTTCGTCATGCCCACATTCAACACAGATGAACTTTTCGCCATCTCGATTGGACTTATCGATATTGCCGCAATTTCTGCATTTTTGGCTGGAATGTTTAGGATTGACTTTGATTACAATTTGTCCAGGCTTTGCAGCTAAGCAGTCAAGTTTCAGAATTAATTTACCCCAAGCTGCATCAGACTTGCCTCCCCGCAACGATTGGGGAGATCTCCGGGCAATAAACAGTGTTAACCCAAGCGTATTGGCCCATAAGTCTCTATTTCTTATTCAGTTTTTTCTGGTCTATCAGGCGGGTAATCCCAGTTGAAATCCGCTCGATCAGCTTCTGAATACGCTTTTAAACGAGGAATTAATTGTATCTACCGAAAGCGGGAATGTTTCAGGATCAATATTGCCTATATTATCGGGTTATATTCCCCATAAAGGGGAGACGCAATAATCGGGCATTACTTTAATTTTTTGTGTAATTTTTTACTAGCATAAATCATTGGTTGCGTCGGAGAGAACATGGGTTATACCATTTTAGATTTTATATAGCAATCCTTGCAGGAGTCGTAAATTTTTTACCCCACCCCAGCCCTCCCCGAACCTGCGGTCCGGGAGTAAGAAATTCACAAATGATTTAGGATTGCTATATTTTAGATTGGAGAAGTGGAAATGAGTGATGGCATTTTAGATTTAAGATATAAGAATGGGGAATGGCTGATTTCCTAAGGATTGTGATATTGCATACACAGTGTTGGACGCAGAACCTAATTATGTAGTGTGCGGATGGCGCACCTTACCCCTATAATGCGCGCGTCAAACCACTTTTTACCTAAATCGTGATACAGTTGCCTTCTTGTTCTTTTAAAAGATTAGGTAAAAAAGTCGATCGCTATTTTTGATCCGGTGCTATTTGGGGAATTTAATCTATTGTATGTAAAAAGACCGATCGCGCGATCGAACAAAGCCACAAAAATAGCGGACTTTGCCGAATAGCTGTAAGTGCGTGCAATTGCCAGCTATATTAACTGTATTGTCTCAAAGTAGAAATGATAAAGGTACGAGCATGCCATCTATCCGCGAGTTGCACCGACAACTGGTCAATAAAGAACGCTCTGCTGTGGAAATTACTCAAGAAGCATTAGACCGAATTACCCAGCTAGAGCCGAAGTTGAAAAGCTTTCTGTGCGTGACAGCAGACAGCGCATTGGCGCAGGCCCACAAAGTGGATGCCCAAATCGCAGCAGGCGAGGAAATAGGGCTGTTGGCCGGCATCCCGATCGCCGTTAAAGACAATATGTGCACTTCGGGCATTCCCACAACCTGCGCCTCTCGGATTTTGGAGAATTTTGTGCCTCCCTACGATGCAACCGTCGTCTCGAAACTCCAAGCAGCCGGTGCGGTGATTGTAGGTAAGGCGAATATGGACGAGTTTGCAATGGGGAGCTCGACGGAAACTTCTGCTTATCAAGTTACCGCGAATCCTTGGGACTTGGAGCGCGTGCCCGGAGGGTCTTCAGGCGGTTCTGCAGCAGCCGTAGCCTCGGGAGAATGTGTCGTGAGTTTGGGTTCGGATACTGGGGGCTCAATCCGCCAACCTGCTGCTTTTTGCGGTTTGGTGGGGCTCAAACCCACTTATGGGTTGGTTTCTCGCTACGGTTTGGTGGCCTATGCTTCTTCTCTCGATCAAATCGGACCATTTGGTCGGACGGTTGAGGATGCGGCGATTTTGTTGGGGGCGATCGCCGGTTATGATCCGAGAGATTCCACGAGTCTTAATGTCCCAATTCCTGACTACGCCCAAGCTTTAAGACCCAGTTTGCGACCCAAGGGTCAGATGAGAATTGGTGTAATTAAAGAAACTTTTGGTGTAGGGTTGGACTCGGCGGTTAAAGACGCTGTTACTAAGGCGATCGAGCAATTTCAACAATTGGGCGCAGAAATTCAAGTCATTTCTTGTCCCCGGTTCCGCTACGGTTTGCCCACTTACTACATCATTGCTCCCTCGGAAGCTTCGGCAAATTTGGCGCGATATGATGGAGTAAAGTACGGTTTCCGGTCTCCCGACCCCGATAATCTGTTGGATATGTATGCCAAAACTCGCTCTCAAGGGTTCGGTGCGGAAGTTAAACGCCGGATTGCGATCGGCACTTACGTATTGTCGGCTGGATATTACGATGCCTATTATCTAAAAGCTCAAAAAGTTCGGACTTTAATTAAAGAAGACTTTGAAAAAGCTTTTTCTCAAGTTGATGTTTTAGTCTGTCCCACTGCTCCTACTACCGCATTTAAGGCAGGCGAAAAATTCAATGACCCCCTGAGTATGTATTTGTCAGATTTGATGACTATTCCGGTGAATCTTGCTGGTTTGCCAGCTTTGAGTTTGCCCTGCGGATTTGATGATAAAGGAATGCCGGTGGGCATACAACTGATTGGTAATCTTTTGCAAGAATCTCGGCTGTTTCAAGTGGCTCACGCTTACGAACAGTCTACGAATTGGCACTTGCACCACCCAGAATTGCATTAATTTTTGAAAATCGGCGGAATGCTGCGGCGGAAGTTAGTAATTGATATTGGCTAATTGTCTGAATTAATCATTTGCCCTTAGCTGTTGACCGATATCTAATTTCCCGCATGCTCTATTTTCTATGAACAAGTTGCTGGTATTCCTTTTGTCTAAATCGCTAATAGCTTTTGGGATAGTTTTGGCCGTGGCTTATTCTGCTGCTTGTGTATACCTATTTGTAGCGCAAGGTAAGTTTATCTTTTTTCCCGCGCGGGCGATCGAAACTACGCCAGATGATTTTCAGTTGAAATATCAAGATGTTTGGCTGCCAATTCCAACTAAAACAGGCGCGGTGGGAAGCGTGCACGGGTGGTGGATTCCTGCCTCGGAAACCCCCCCCAGCCCCCCCAAAGCTTGGGGGGGAGCAAGAAAGGGAGAGTGGCTTCTGGCTACGCCCCAAAGTGACAGACGGGCCGTCGCTCGGGTTCGGACCCTTAACAAGGGGGGGTTAGGGGGAGTAGTTTTGTACCTGCACGGCAATGGTTCAAATGTGGGAGCAAATGTCGAACACGCTAATCGATTTCATCGGTTAGGTTGGTCGGTATTTGCGATCGATTATCGTGGTTATGGAAAAAGCCAGGGCGATTTTCCGAGTGAATCTCAGGTTTATGAGGATGCTCAACTTGCTTGGGATTATTTGGTGAAACAGCGGGGGGTTAACCCAAATCAAATTTATATCTACGGTCATTCTTTGGGAGGCGCGATCGCGATCGATCTGGCAGTGCGCCACCCGGAGGCGGCCGGGTTAATTGTAGAAGGCTCTTTTACTTCGACGCGGGCGATGGTGGATTTCCAAAAAGGGCTGTTTTGGCTGTTTCCGATAGATTGGTTGCTGACGCAGCGGTTTGATTCTCTTTCAAAAGTCGATCGCCTGCAAATGCCCGTGCTCTTTATTCACGGGACTGCTGACAATGTAGTTCCAGTGGAAATGAGCAAAAAACTGTTTGATGCAGCACCTGAGCCCAAACAGCTTTACATAGTTCCTGATGGAGGTCACAATAATGTGGCACAGATCGGGGGTGCAGAATATCTGCAAATAGTGAGCCAATTTTTAGGTTCTTCAAAGTAGATAAAAGCTGTTGGCGGTAACAGGTTCAGTTTGATATCTGTACCGCCCGATCGCAATTCTATTTGCTCGCACTTCTAATCGCACTTCTAACAATACATATCTGAAGCACAGCAGTAATCACGATGATACCGCTTAGTTGAACCTTAACACATTCAGCCACCAGTCATTCAAGGCATAGCAATAATTGCAGTAATTGTTCGTGCTTATCGCTTGTTCTTTCTTAACTTCGCAGCCTCGCCGAGATATTTTTCGGTTCGGCATCCGGGCGCCGCAGAGATTGGCATCTGTAAGATTAGTTTTGTTCAATCTCGCATCGGTCAAGTCTGCCGCTCTGAGGTCTGCACCGCTGAGATTTGCACCGCTTAAATCGGCTTCTTGGAGGTCTGCACCGCTAAGATTTGCACCGCTTAAATCGGCTGTTCTCAAGTCGGTTCTACTGAGTTTTGCGCCGCTCAAATTACTGCATTTTAAGTTAGCCAACAGGAGGGAAGCGTCTCGAAGAGAACTCTCGCTGAGGTTGGCATTTTCTAAGTTTGCTCCCCTGATGTCGGCCCTGCTCATGTCGGCTTTGCTGAGGTCGGCGTCAGCCAAAAAGGCGTTTCTTATGTTGGCGTTGTTTAAATTAGCTTCCATTAAGTCAGCTGCAGTCAAGTCGGCATCAACTAAGTCGGCCCTGCTGAGAGTGGCGCGGCTCAAGGAAGCGCCAAACAAATCTGCACGGCTCAAGGAGGCGCCAAATAAGTCGCATCCGGGACATCCTCTTGTTTCTAGCAGTCGCTTGACTAGAGACAGATTTTGAGCAGGTAAGGGAAGTGCGGCGCAAAATGGGAGTAGCAGGATCGCTGCAGTCAGAATTTTCAGTTTGATTTTGGTCATAGTCGGGGTAAGTCCTCTAACTGCCTTTAATCACCGATTTGTCTGCGGGACTTACGCGCGGGGAACCAAAAACCCGGTTTCCTCCTTAATTCCTCGCTGTCAAACCCAATATTCTTACCAAAAACCGGGTTGTTGGCGCAAGTCCTAGTCTAGTGCATTGACGCGGCTCGACGGTGTAAGGTTCGATCGCGCTCACGATCGCGGATATTACTTACGCCTTTGGGATGAGAGCGCCCACTTCCAGGCTCTCGAACAGCTTCCAACGGCCGTCACAAGGCGCTGAATGCCAGGGATTCTCGAGCTTGTGACGGCAAGCGGCAAGTGGCTGCTCCGACAGCGAATAAGTATTTGTACTCAGTGCAGTTTGATTGTGCTGCCTAGGGCGATCGTTCTCCGTACAGGCGATCGGTAAATAAGCCAATTGGCTTAGACTCTTAAGACATATTGCTGATGCGCTGCCTTCTGTAAAAAAGATAGCATTTTTGTGTGATCCCCGAAATAATACCGAGCAAGCAAGTATAAAACAAATACCACGTGTCTCGGCGGGTCGGAAAATTGGGTACAGCTAATAGTTTCAGACGAGGAAAATAGATGTTGAACAGCATAGATCAACTTGCAGAAGGCGGCCGCGGGCTCAAACTCATGTGGCAAATTGCAGACGAGCTAAGTTACACCCGGACTCTCGACGGTAGAAATTGTTTGTGGCTGAGCAAAAGTTACGAAGTAGAAGGTCGCAATCGACCGCAAAATATAAAAAAGGCTAGTCTTTTAGATGGGTTAATGAAGTTCTTAAACACCTGGGATTGGCAGAATAACACACAGCAGGAACAAGAACTGCATCAAAGTTATGTTCAACACATTAGTCTGCAAGTCAACACAGATCTGAATGCTTTAACTCGAGTTTTGGAGTGGTTTGAGCAGTTGAAAGATTTATCGCTCCCTAAGGAGGTTTGGTGGAAGTTTCAGTTAGCTTTGGCTGAAGGTTTCACTAATGCAGTCCGCCATGCTCACAAAAATCTGCCAGTAGAAACACCTGTTCAACTGGAAATTATCGTGTGTAACGGACGGTTGGAACTCAAAGTTTGGGATTGTGGCCCGTATTTTGATTTTGATGCGAAGCTGAAGGAAACTCTCGCAGCAGATAGAAAACCCTGCTTGGATTTAGAGGTTTTGGATCATGCTTGCTTGATGCCTAGCAGACCGAAAACTTTGGAACTGTCTCAGTTTATAATTGCTGGGTAGCTTGAGAGTGAGAGACAATTAACAGGCTGGCACGGTTGAAAATAATGTGTTATGCTAAAAACGGTGTTAGGAGACGAGTTACGGGTGTTGTCTTCACGTGCGTGAGGAGTTTTGAATACTGGCGACCTGCAGCGGCTTTGCTCAAAAGCTATGGGCTTGGGTGAGTCTCTAGCGGTTGGACAGCAACGAGTCCCTCTGTGGAATTAAACATGAAAAACTCAAAAATAAAAGTTAAAAATTATTCACACTAATTGGGGATTTTTTAATTTATCATAGTATCTGGTTGCTCACCAATTACTAATGATTTCCAAAGAAACTTTATTTGTTCTGTCTCTATTTCCCTACTTGGGATTTCTCTGGTTTTTGACTCGCTCGGGAAAAACACCCCCTTTAGCTCTGAGGGGATTTTACGGCACTCTCGTTTTTGTGGCTGTGACTATTCCCGCCGCAATTTATGCAAAAGTTGCCTACAACGAGTCGCTAGCAAATGTCGATTGGCTGCATGGTTCTGCGGAATTCTTCTTAACACTTGCCAATATTTTAGTAGTTTTAGGCTTTAGGGAAGCGGTGATTAAAGCCAAAGCATCCTCACAGAATGGCGGCGGGGAGCAAGAGTGTCTTTTAGACGGGGGAGAATAGCCGGGACTATCTCAGTTTTGTATTTGCTCTCCCTGCGAGCGTCCCGCTCGCTATATGTATATATAATATATAGCGAGCGGGACGCTCGCACTCCTAAAAAATGCTTTTTGCTCTCCGCAGAAATGCTCCCGAATAGCCTCCGTTAACAGTTAACTGTTGACATACCAGTTTGCGATCCGCCAAGAAAGCAAAATTTTAGCTAGCCAGACGGGAAACCCCACACTATACCGTTTCGGTTAGTGTGGGACCAGAGGCGCGTGAGACTCCTGATTCCACCTATTCATGACCTCACAAGCATAGCGGGCGAGGAATGAACAGGTGGATGACGACATCAAAGCACAACAAGTATCTTTATTTTATAGGTTAATTTTGTTGTTCGATATAATTATTTAATTGCTTGACATAGTGCAGTAT
>NZ_JANMZH010000790.1:0-1561 GCF_031383065.1 Microcoleus sp. OTE_8_concoct_300
TTTGTTCCCGTTGAGGATGTCGCCAAGGTCGCCACCATATAAGTTGTCATCCCCTGATTTACCATCGAATATATTATTGTCGCTGTTGCTGCCTAGGAATTCATCGTTTTGGGCAGTGCCTATTTGAATTGTCGAGCCACCTAGTATGGTGTTTTCAACACTATTCGGTTGGTTTAAGTTGGGATAGTCAATGCCATCGCAGATGCAGTCGGACTCGGTAATTGTCACCTCACCTGTTGTCGTAGTTCCCAGAACAAGACCGCTAGAAGGATTCGAGATTGTGAATGTACCTGTTTCAGTTCCTTCTACTATTCCATCATCATTGATATTAACGGTAAATGAACCTGTGGTTTCACCGTCAGCAATGGTTATGCTAGCAGGAATGAACTCTGTGAAGTCGTCATCCGTGGCTGTTCCTGAAAGATTAACATCAACGGTTTGATCTCCGACAACGGCGCTGGATGCTGTGGCGGTGACGGTGATAGTTGGACTTCCTGTTTCTGTACTTGTGGCTGGGGAAACTAAGAGGTTGACTGTGGGGAAGTCGTCGTTGTCGGTAATTGTCAGTGTCGCAGTTGTATTGGCAACAACTGGATCGAGAAAGTAGTTCCAATTGTTGGTATCGGCAGTGACGTTAAGTTTGATTGTTTCGTCTGGGTTGATGATAGCATCATCGACGGGGACTGCATTGAGGACGGCGGTGGTTGCACCGGCGGCAATGGTGAACGTGTTGGCAGTCACAGCCGTGATATTCGTACCCTCCGTTAAGGAGTAGTGACTGGGGTTAGTGGCGGTACTGCCGGTGGTATCGAAGTTGATGACTAAACCGCCTGCAGGGGCCGGAGTATCGAGGGTAATCGTAAATG
The DNA here is from genome assembly GCF_031383065.1 of Microcoleus sp. OTE_8_concoct_300. Classification (NCBI taxonomy): domain Bacteria; kingdom Bacillati; phylum Cyanobacteriota; class Cyanophyceae; order Oscillatoriales; family Microcoleaceae; genus Microcoleus; species Microcoleus sp. OTE_8_concoct_300. The sequence continues at coordinate 867 of NZ_JANMZH010000790.1, forward strand.
TGCCATTAGTGGGACCTGTTTCGGTGGGGGTAGTGCCGGCTGCGATGCTGACTTTGGGGGTGTTGTTGAGGAGGATGGAGATGGTGTCGCTGCTAAGGTTTTCCGTTGCTACATCTGGTTTCCCGTCGCCGTTGAAATCGCCGATACTGACCCAAGAGGGCTCAGCCCCAGTGGTGAAGTCTACTTTGGGGGCGAAGGTGGGGGTGGTGGCGCCTGTGGCGGTGGTGTTGAGGAGGATGGAGGTGGTGTTGCTGTTACGGTTCGCCACAGCTACATCTGGTTTCCCGTCGCCGTTGATGTCGCCGATGCTGACTGAAAAGGGATCACCCCCAGTGGGGAAGTCTACTTTGGGGGCGAAGGTGGGGGTGGTAGCGCCTGTGGGGGTGGTGTTGAGGAAAATGGAGGTGGTGTTGCTGTTACGGTTCGTCACAGCTACATCTGGTTTCCCGTCCAAGTTGATGTCGCCGATGCTGACTGAAGAGGGCCAACTCTGAGTGGGGAAGTCTACTTTGGGGGCGAAGGTGGGGGTGGTGGCGCCTGTGGGGGTGGTGTTGAGGAGGATGGAGGTGGTGTTGCTGTTACGGTTCGACACAGCTACATCTGGTTTCCCGTCCACGTTGATGTCGCCGATGCTGACTGAAGAGGGCCAACTCTGAGTGGGGAAGTCTACTTTGGGGGCGAAGGTGGGGGTGGTG
>NZ_JANMZH010000871.1:0-2228 GCF_031383065.1 Microcoleus sp. OTE_8_concoct_300
GTCTACCGGAAAACTTTTAAAATAGTTGGGTTCTGTTTTCTCACCTTCGCACACAATTAAAAACCATCTTCTAGTTTTCCCCTTTCTCTTTTTGTAGTAATCAATATCTTTTTCCCTAGAAGATTTTTTTTTATTCATGAAGTTCACCTATTAGTTCTTTGAAATTACCAATGAAAGGGATAGCGCCATACTTGCCGATCAGGTACTCGCGCTCAAATGAGGCATTTTTTCCTACTTTATACTCTACCAAAGAGTACAAATCAGTAGCGCCCTTGTTGTCCTTTTCGGTAAACCATATTTGATCCTTGCGAAAAGTCTTGCTGCTTAGCAAGTTTGTGTCGTGTGTCGTGAATATAAGCTGTGCGTTGTGCGCATTAGTCTCGTTAGAATTGAATAAGCAGATTAATTCGCGAGTAATCAGCGGATGCAGTCTGGCATCAAGTTCATCAATTAATAAAATTTTTCCTGTTCTTAAAGTATCCAGGAGAATGCCTGCTAATGCAAATAGTTTGTTTGTTCCCTCGGATTCATGCTTTTCCATATCGAATCGTTCCATCTTTGAAGTTTGCTTACCATCAGCATCATATTTGCGGTGAGATGTGTACACCGTAGTTTTGGTTTCAGAATAAGGGTATAAACTACCATAGGGACCCCCGAATTGTGCTGTATAATCAGAAATATGAACTACAGTATTAGGGACCGAAACAATATCTAAAATACCTAAGTCTAATTTTTTAATAAATTCAATAATATCGTGTCTGTACCCAGCGTTCTCGAAAGACTCCAAGGTTTCTTTGCGGTATTGTCTATCTTGCAAGCCTGAGATCAATTGCAAAGTTTTACTGAACCACAGCAATATTTTGCCAGAAATTTTACCATTAAATTGTGCGACAACAGAAAGAAATAAAGCATTTCTTCGGGTTTTATCGCTAATGCCTTGTCCCTCTGGAAAATCATATAATATATAATTATTATCAAAATTCCGTTCAAAAAGCATTTTTTCTTCACTGTCATCAGCTTGAGATAGCCACTCAGAAACAACTTCCCGCGCGTTCACATCAAAACCGTACCTAAAAGTTTTGTCTTCTAGTAGAAAAACGATTTCAAAGAAAGAGGGCTCTTTTTCTGTCTCCGTACTTAGCCTGAATGCTTCAATATCGATCGCGTCTGAAACTTGCGTTTCTTTGGATGAGTTGAGGACAAACCATTTCATAAAGTTAATAGCAGCAACAAGGTTGCTCTTACCACTGGCGTTAGCTCCATAAATAGCAGCACTTTTGAGTAAGCTTAACTTATCATTAATTGGGAATACATTATTTTCGTTCAGATATTTTTCCTCCTCAGTAATTAACGAGTCTACCATGCTGAGGGTGACAGTTTCTTTAAAAGATTTGTAGTTGCCGACGCTGAATCCAATCAGCATAACTTGCCTCCGATCGCCTAAATTAGTAGAATGTGAAAATTTTGCAATTCTTTCTATGATAACACAACCAGCTACCTCAGCTAACACCAAGTGCTAACCATGCGAATTCTCCAAATTATCCCCTCAATTTCCCTTGTCTACGGCGGGCCAAGTCAAATGGTACTCGGACTTTCTGCGGCCCTCGCGGCGAAAAACATTGATGTGACAATTATCACCACAGATTCTAACGGAGATATCGGTCAACTTCCCTTAGATGTTCCTCTGAATGAACCAATACAACAAAACGGCTATCAGATTATTTATTTCCGCTGTTATCCCTGGCGCAGATATAAATTTTCATTCTCGTTATTGCAGTGGTTAAATAAAAATGCGCGACAATTTGACCTGGCTCACCTTCACGCTCTTTTTTCGCCAGTAACTACCTTCGCGGCTACAATTGCTAGATATCACAAGTTGCCATATATTATGCGTCCCTGCGGTATGCTTGACCCCGCCGACTTGCAGAAAAAAAAGCGCTTGAAACAGATTTATGCCACGCTTTTAGAACGCCCTAATTTAGCAGGGGCAGCCGCAATTCATTTCACAAGTAAAGAAGAGGCTAAAATCTCAGAAAGATTTGGTTTGGACTGCATAGGCAAGATGCCTGTGCCACGGGATTTGGACTTCACAGGCAAGATGCCTGTGCCACAGGATTTGGACTTCACAGGCAAGATGCCTGTGCCACAGGATTTGGACTTCACAGGCAAGATGCCTGTGCCACAGGATTTGGACTTCACAGGCAAGATGCCTGTGCCACTGGATTTGG
>NZ_JANMZH010000884.1:0-1034 GCF_031383065.1 Microcoleus sp. OTE_8_concoct_300
TTGAGATTTTGTGGCGGTTTATCAAATATCAATGGCTCGAAATAGATGCCTACTCTAGCTGGCAATCTCTTGTTTCATCTGTCGAAATAATTCTTAAAGAATTTGGAGATAATTATGTAATTAATTTTGCTTAACTACTTAGTACGATTCGACGCACTCTAATGCGGACAGAGTATCAGAGTTATTCAGCCTGCTTATCCCGTTTTTTTGGCGTTCAACCATTGCCAAGAGAAACAATCGCTATGGACGGTAAAGTAGTAAGAGGTTCCTATGAGGCAATCAGCGATGATCCTTACGGTGGATTCACATCCAGCTATGATGCTGGTTAGCGCCTACATTGTTGAGCGGGGCTTGATTCTCGAACCTTATGAGGTAGATTCAAAAACAAACGAAATCACAGCAATTCCTGCATTTATCGAACAGATGGCAGTCAAGGGCGTGGTTTTTGCCTTTGATGCCATTAGCACCCAAAAAAAACACTTCAGGTGATCGTTGACAGTGAGAATGATTACGTGGGTGCGCTCAAGGGCAACCAATCTGGATTACTAAAAGCAGTCAAAGGCTGTTTTAAATCACAACAGAGCGCTCAAAAAATCAACAAAGGTCATGGTCGTATTGAAAAAAGGACAGTGAGTATTACACAGGATTTGACAGACATTCCTAAATTTCCGGGACTCAAGACCTTGATTAGAGTTGAATCAGAACCACAAGTATATCGTGCCAACATCATCGAGTATGCCACAGAAACCCGCTATTATATAGCTTCATTTGTTGATACAGCAGAAGCTTTTGGAGAAAGAATCCGTAGTTATGGGGGAGTAGAGAATAAAGTGCATTATGTACGGGATGTGACCCAAGGAGAAGATGCTTCACGCATTAGAACTACCCCAAAGCGTGCAAATCTGGGCAACGGCGCGTAATTTTGCACTCAATTTATATCGAGAGTATGGATTTCAGAATATGGCTCAAGCTCAACGACTTGCTGGCTTTGGTCTTAACACACTCAAGGAATTATTTAGAATGAAATAGCCCTG
>NZ_JANMZH010000888.1:0-1320 GCF_031383065.1 Microcoleus sp. OTE_8_concoct_300
AAAACCTCATCCAACCCATCCATCAGCACCAAACAATCCCCCGCCGCCATCTTTGCCAGCAACAAGTCCGCAACCGCATCGCCATTACCTTGATCGCGATCGCACTCCCACTGGCGATAAAACTGCTTCAGGTACTCCACCAAACTCAAATCGGGCTCTTGGGCAAGGCGTTCGGCAAAATCGGCAATCCGAAACAAAATCGGCAACCGAATCTCTCCTAAATCCTCATCCATGCCTCCGATCACCCTCAATTTGGGCGACCCCTCCCCAACCCTCAGAGGAGAGGGGCTTTCCTCCCCAGAAGGCTGGGTGGTTGGGTTTTCATCAGCTTGAAGGCCGCGATAGGCGATCGCAAAATGTCGCGCCAGATAGCGCAGCAACGTCGTTTTTCCGGCACCAGGCTCCCCTAAAATCGCACTGTAGGTGTGTTTCCGCAACGCTTCCGCAAGATCTACGATTTTAGTCACGCGCTGGCGACTGCTAGGTTGAGCACTCACAGCCAGCATCGGCTCATCTGTAAACTCGAAGTCTGGGAAATCCGGTTCTCCCAGTTTGTGAGGGCGACTCGGTTTGACTCGCCCTTGGCCCCTGGTAACTCGTTCTCGAAACGATTGACTCTGTTCCTCGACCCATTCTGCCTGAAGTGATACATAAATGCGATCGAGGAGAATATCCACCTGGCGGTTGACTTGCATCACCCCAGCCACTTTCAGGTAAGAGTTTTCAGCAATCAGCCACTGCAGATACGGATACAGCAACGGATTCGACGGGGGGCGCGTCGCAAAATAGGCCACGTTCCCCCGCCAGTCCCAAAAATCCGCAGCCTGCTGGCGAAACTCATTGAGAAACGTCTCCCGACTCAGCCAAAACACCAGCACGATATGGCGATCGAAAATGCGTTCTCGCCCCAAATTCAACTGCTGCATTTCCTGTCGCAATCGGGGTCGGGGCAGGTACTCCAGCCCAAAAGCCATCACTACCCTGCGCCCCGATGCCGCCTCTGCATCCAGACGGTGGAGGCAATCGAACAGCGAATCGTCACTGTAGTAGAGGGTGTGGAACTCAAACGGCTCATCCAACTCCAGCAACTGCGCTTTAAACTGTTCCACCACCGGATGGTTCGGGGCGCTATCCGGCGCGATCGCAAATAAGCTGAGGCTGCGATCGCTCAACGCCACTGCATTGACCAGTTTCGTTAATTCTGCTCGATCGCCCGGTTCTAGTTCCTGCATCACCTACTCCTTAGGATCGCGAATTAAATAACTTACAATTTTAATTGTTATTGTGGGATGGGCGTCCCGCCCGTCCAAAAAGGACGGG
>NZ_JANMZH010000578.1:0-3198 GCF_031383065.1 Microcoleus sp. OTE_8_concoct_300
TTTTGACAAATGGGCATGATATGATTCTGCTATCATTTAAGTGTTTTTTAGGTAAGAAGCTTTTTTACCCTATCTTTTTTCAGGCTATTTGTCTAGAGTTGTCTCCCTGTCTGATTTTCAGGCGACCTGTCGCCCCGTCAGTGAAGTTTTACAATACTAAATCATAGTAGGGATTGACCATTGTCCAGAAGCGAGGAGATTTTTTGCAAAAGAAAGCCGGAAGCCTTGCCAATCCAGGGTTCAAAACTAATTTGCCCAAAAAGCTTGACAAATATTGGTCAGTTAAGGCATGATTGAGAGCGCGAAAAGAAAGGGGAATTAGCTCAGTTGGTAGAGCACTACAATGGCATTGTAGGGGTCAGCGGTTCGAGCCCGCTATTCTCCATCCTAGAAACCCGTTCACAGAGCGGGTTTTGTCGTTTATCCATCAAAACTGTTATATTGGACATTCTCAATTAGGACGACAGCAGCAGACAACTCCAGACATCTTTTACGATAAATTTACGATAAATTTACGATATGCCAAAAGGTTCAGTAAATATTGAAGTTTTCAAAGAGCGTCTACGACTTGCCTGGTCATGGCAGGGTAAACGCTTTTCGTTATACATGGGTTTATCGGACACAACCATTAATCAGAAAGTTGCTTCCATGAAAGCTCAGCAAATTGAGCTGGATATGGCTACCAACAATTTTGACCCCTCCCTGAGCAAGTACAAGCCTCAGAAATATGAATCCATTTCTGTTTCTCAGCTTTTTGACCAATTTGTCGAATATAAGCGCCATACCATCTCGATCGGTGGCTTAAATAAATATCTCGCACTACAAAAACACGTTTCTGAGTTTTTCAAAAGCAAAACAGCGATTTCTGTTTCTGAAAGTGTGGGACTGAAATTTAAGGAATTTTTGGCACAGAAACTTGAAGCCGTTACGGTACGCGAACGGATCGTTTTGATCAATGCTTGCTGGGAATGGGCGCTAAAAAAGAAGCTGGTTCTCGAAAATCCTTGGGCTGATGTCAAAGTTTCGGTTCCGCCCAAACAGCGCCCAGAACCGTTCACACTCACAGAAATCAGTTCGATCGTCCAGAAATTCCGCTCAGACTCCAATCTGAAACACTACGCTGACTATGTGGAATTCAAATTCGGTGTCGGCCTCCGCACCGGGGAAGCAGCAGCTCTGATCTGGCGACATTGTTCCGCTAACTGCGATCGCATCTGGATTGGTGAAAGTTTGAGCAACGGCTCTGAATCTCGCAAATCAACCAAAACTAACAAGGCGCGAACAGTGCCGCTAACACCACGGCTGCAACAGCTATTGCTTGATCGGCGACCGACTGATTTTCTGCTTGACCATCTAATTTTTACCAGCACAAACGGCTCTGCGATCGACTCCAAGAATTTCTGCAACCGCTACTGGAAACCAGCGCTAGCATCCCTTGGAATAGATTACCGAAAACCTTACAACACCAGACACACGCTAATTTCTCATGGTCTGGAAGCTGGCATGAATCCGGTGGCGATCGCATCTCTTACCGGACACAATGTCCGCACTCTCTATGAGAATTATGCCGGGTTGGTTAATCCCCCACAGTTGCCAGATTTGATGCCCGTTTCCGACCTGGTTTTAAAGGCTGATTCTCAGGTCGATCGTTCACAAACCTCTGAATAAATCTCTGATGCTCTCGATTGTTTACATCACCTCCACACATTATCAAATGCTCAATCAATTGCTGATTATAAAGAATTTTGCCACTAGGATTTTTACCCCAGTGAATCCCTTCTACCAGTTTGTTTTCTTTCCGATACCGCAACAGAGTTCGATCGCAAACATTCAGCAGTTGTTCTGCTATCTTTGTGCTACAAAACATTCGTCTGAGTTCCTAATAAGTTGCGAATCGTGTTATCTTTGATCGTGTTTTGGCGCATCATTTCAACTAAGAGGACTCGTGCTTCTTCTACTGAAAGTGATTGAGCCTGACAAGCGTAGATTCTTAATCGAAGTAGTTGCTCAAGTGTGAGGTCAATAGTTGTCATGATTCTGTTTCCTCAGTTCGATTTTTTTCGGCAATTAATAGGTTGATTCGATCGCGAACTTCAGCAGTTTCTCCAGTCAGCCAATTGACTATTACCTCTCTCGGGTATTTAGCCCCTGGCGCTTTCCATCCATACATCTGAGTCAGTAGATTTGGCAATTGTTCTGGGTAGTATTCATTCCACCAAATAGTTGCTATCTCTCTCAGTTTTTCAGCATCCTCCTCATCTATTCCTTCACTCTTATTTGCCTCTTCTATTGCCCCGGCGATAGCTGCTGGTTCCGGTGTTGGTTCCGGTGTTGGTTCCAGTGTTGGCTCTTGTTTTGTCTCTGTTGTCTCCGCTATCGGTTCTACTATTGGCATTGTCGATTCCGATGTTGTTGGAGCTGGTGTTGGGTCTGGGGAAAGCAATGCGGTAAAAGCAGCTTTTTCATCAGCGGTAAGGGAGTTCCAGACTTTCTGGCGATCGGCTGCGCCTTTGCTGCAAACTTCCTTGAGGATGCTCTGAATATCAAGAGCTGTCTCCCGATCGCCGGCTTCGATCGCTAGCCGAATATATTCGACCAGATCCCCTGTTTCGTCGTTTTGTTGAGGCTGCTGATCGACCTCATTTTTTGAAAAGGGCTCCAAATTTTGAGGTCGATCGCTAGGTTGATCACTTTGCTGTGTAAGGGATCGATCGACGTGATCAACCTGATCGACCTTGTTACCCAAACTAGGAAAATCTTTGGCTGCCGTGGAATTACTAAAAGCGGAAGCAGATATCCAGTCCACGGTCGGAGCGGAATTTGAATTCGATGTCGGAGCGGAGGTCGGATCGGAGATCGGATCTGAATTTAGTATTTTTTCAGAAATAGGATGATCAGGTTGATCAGGTTGATCAAATGCTTGTGTAGCAGGGTGATCAACCTTGTGATCAACCTCCATTTTTAAGGGGCTTTTCAAATTTTGAGGTCGATCAGCAGCCTCAACAGGGATTGAATCAAGCTCACTTTCGGCGACGGCGACGGAGACGGGGACGGAGACGGGTTCGGGTTCAGTTTTGCACCAAACTCGAACTCGTTTACTGGATATCGATCGAAACTCTCGCTCCCAGCCAAATTTCTTAAGGATTGCGGAACAGCGCATCTGGTGCGATCGCTCTTGCCGACTCAGATCAACTTGGA
>NZ_JANMZH010000941.1:0-1040 GCF_031383065.1 Microcoleus sp. OTE_8_concoct_300
TGATAGAAAAGCTTATTTTCAGATGATGGAGAAAGAAGCTCTCTTAAGTGGCCCAAATGAAACAGCGAGCGAATCATCGTACAAGACAACGGGCCAATACACAGATGTCAGGAGGTTAAAAGGTTACGATCAAAGTGGGAAGGTCAGGGTTTATATATTTTTTTCTTGCCTAAATATTGTGACGAAATGAACCCAATTGAATTAGAGTGGCAACACATTAAAGAAGATGAATTAGCCGGACAAATGTTTGAGGATGAATTAGAACTCGCCTACGCCGTAATTGACGGAGTAGAAGCTAGAGGGAAAAGAGGAGAGTATCTTACACAACGTGTTAAATTTAGGTTCTGTCACTCTACTTAATGTTTTGTTACATAGTTGTGGATTTTTCCGCCGAGCTACTTACCCATTTCAATACCTCCTGGTTTTTGTTATAGCGGTAGGTTACACCATCCTTAGTACTAACAGACTTTTGTTGACTAGCCTTGGTTCTGATCGTACTAAGAGAATAGTCTGTTAATGTCTGAAGCTCTTTATGAGAAAGTCCTATAATTGTGGCACTTGCTGCTGATTCTAGTTTTATTTTAAGTTCATTTTTCGGGTAAATATCTATCGTAATTTGCTCCTTTTGTGATTGGTTAACAACTATTCCTTTTTGCAATCGATAATCTTGTATAGAAACAAGTTGCCAATTAGATTCTTGTGAAAGCTCTAATACCCATTGATGATAATTAAATAAGCTTTCTCTATGACCAACGCTGATAAAAGTTGTTTTCGTTGATTGTAATTGTTTATATAAATTACCTTCGTTATTTAAATCTAAAGCACTCGTTGCTTCATCTAAGATAGTGAAACTAGGACGTGTAATTAATAGCCGCGCAAAAGCGAGGCGTTGTTGTTCTCCTAAAGACAATATATTTTCCCAAGGAACTTCTGTATCAAAGCCATCTACGCGGGTAAGTAAGTGTTGCAGGTTAACTTGTTGCAAAATGTGTTCAAGTTGGCGATCGCTAATTTTCCTGTCTGTGTGAGGATAGAGCAAC
>NZ_JANMZH010000006.1:0-1020 GCF_031383065.1 Microcoleus sp. OTE_8_concoct_300
AAAACCCTACCAAAAACCAACACCATCACACCAAAAAAATGCTCCGACTCTCCCAAACCCAACTCAAAATCCTCGAAGAATGCCCCCGCAAATTTCAACACAGCTACCTCGAACTACTCGCCACCACCGCCTCCCCAGAACACAAAGAAAAACTCACATGGGGAAGCCACTTTCACCTATTAATGCAGCAGCGAGAACTCGGACTTCCCATTGAATTTATCATCCAACAAGACCCCGAACTGGGACGCTGCGTGGCAGCATTTATCAACACCGCACCCGAACTCTTCGCCAATTCCGAAAATAGCGATCGCATTTTCCGCCAAGCCGAACACCCCCGCACCCTAATTTTCCAAGACTACCTATTCACCGTTATCTATGACTTGCTAATAGCCGAACAAAACGCCGCCCAAATTCTCGACTGGAAAACCTATCCCCGCCCTCAAAAATCAAAATGGATAGCCGAAAGTTGGCAAACTCGCCTCTATTTATACGTCTTAGTAGAAACCAGCGACTATTCCCCCGAACAAGTTTCCATGACATACTGGTTCGTACAATTGCAAGGAGAAGAACCGCCGCAAAAACTCACATTTTATTACAACCAAACTGAACACGATCGCACAAAACAAGATTTAACCCACCTATTGCAGCAGCTAACCGACTGGCGACAGCGCTATACCGAAGGCGGCGAATTCTTACCTCAAGTAGAAATTAGTTCCAATTTGTGCGATTCCTGTCAATTTGCCACTCGCTGCAACCGCACACCAGACACAAAAACTTTCTCACCATATCTTCTCGCAGAAACTCCCACAGATTGGCTGCCAAATCTTGCTATAATCGACGAAATATTTATTTAATATATAAATAAACCCCCGAAATTTTCCTCGTTACTAGGCTCTGCCTGGTAACGCCTATACGGAGGCTCTGCCTCCAATTTTCCCGATATTAAGCGAGGCAGAGCCTCTGCAAATGGGTTCCCAGGCAGAGCCGGGGAACCAGTTACTCGCTTAAGTTTTATTTAAC
>NZ_JANMZH010000011.1:0-2973 GCF_031383065.1 Microcoleus sp. OTE_8_concoct_300
CGATCGCACATCGTGATATTTGCCGTCGCGTGAGTCACCAGAATCACCGTCCGGCCTTGATTTGCCAACTTTCGCAGCAGTTGCATCATCTTCTTATCCAAACCCGGATCGAGTCCTGAAGTCGGTTCGTCTAAAAAGAAAAGTTTCGGGTCTGCTAACAGTTCAACTCCGATGCTGACTCGCTTTCGCTGTCCGCCGCTAAGCTGTTTTACCAAAGCCTTGCGACGGTGAGTCATTTCAATATCTTCTAAAGTTTTTGCGACTACCTGCTTGACATCTGTATCGGGAGGTAAGCGCAATTTAGCTGCATAACTCAAGACTTCTTCTACTGTCAAATCTGCGTGTACAATATCATCTTGAGGCACGTAACCGATTTGATTGCGGTAAATATTGAAGTTTTGGCGCAGGTTGTCGCCATTGAGAAACACAGCGCCGTTAGTAGTTTTTTCGATGCCTAAAAGCGTCCGCATTAAAGTAGATTTGCCAGCGCCGCTACCGCCGACTAAAGCCACAAACTCCCCCGGTTCGATCGCCAAAGTGATGTTATCCAAACGCATCGGAATCACCAGACTGTCAGCATCCAAACGAATTTGATGGCCCGAGTCTTGCATCTGCAACTCACCGCTGCGGTAAGTTAGAGTAAACGGGCCGATCCGAATTGCATCTCCCTCGGACAACTGTACAGAATTTGTCACTCGCTGACCGTTAACAAAAACCCCGTTAATGCTGTGGTCTCGCAAAATATAATTACCGCGACTGTCTTGGTCGATTGTGGCGTGGCGTCTAGAAACCAGCGGCGCATCTAATTGCAGCGAAGCGTTTGGATCGCGGCCCAACAAAACCGACCGATTCTTAAGAAGAATTGACTGCTTGCTAGGGACAGGAACCTGATTCGCCAGCGGATTAAAATAACTCAGGAAAACTTGATTTTGAGGATCTAGACCGATTTTAATTTCACTGCCGTTTTTCAGACAATAACCGTCATTGGGAGTGATGCGAGTGCGATCGACAAATAAGCCATTAGTGCTCGGTCGCTGCCCGTCACCGTCGTAAATCCAGTAATTATCCCCAATTTGGCGCAAAACAGCGTGAACGCCGGAAACTGCGCGCCAGGGTTCGGGAATGACTAAATCAGCACGAGTCCCATCGCGCCCCAATACGTGCTGCTGCTGTTTTAACTCTAACTGTAAAACCTCGCCTTGATTGCTTAATACTAAATACGGTCGATCGCTTAAAGCAGTCAGTTGTCCTATATTGCCTGTCATACTTCAATCGCGGTTTTTGCACTCACTTTTGTCAGCATATCAAAAAGTGGAAGTCATTAGTCATTAGTTGTTAGTCATTAGTCATTAGTCATTAGTCATTAGTTGTTAGTCATTAGTCATTAGTCATTAGTCATTAGTCATTAGTCATTAGTCATTAGTCATTAGTCATTAGTCATTAGGCAGAATAAAACTTTTCTCACTCTCCCACTCGGCCTAAAAAGCAATTTATATGAGTAGAAATTTATCACCTTTTGGCAACAACCGACAAACTACGAAGCCGATTAATTACCGCCGCCAATTCAAACCGTCGAAACATGGCAAAATCCCCTTCAGGAAAAGGCGATAAAATATCCATCCCCTGCGCGTCAATATCTGCCATCACCAAATCTATGATTTCCGACAAAGTGCGTTTTCCGTCCATGTATTGCTGCTTAGCATAAACCATTGCCGCAGCGATCGCCCTTAACTGTCCCCTGTCCACAATTTGCTCAATAGCACCCAAATCAATCTCCTCAGTTCCGAAAGCCAATTCATCAACATCCCGCACCTTCACCCGCACATCTCGCCGTCCCAGACTCGGATCTAAACTAGCAGGAATCGGCACTCTTTGAGTAATCTCACCAAAATTTTCTCCCCCTTCAGCCGCACGGCTAATCGAGTAATTTATAGCAATTTCTTTAGCTTTTTCCGTCACATCATCTGCTTTAAAATTTTCCATTGCAATCACAGTATCCGCCACATCAAAATAATCACCGCTTCCCCCCATGACTAAAATAGTCGATACGCCGCAATCTGCGTACAACAGTTTAACTTTATCAATAAACGGCGTAATCGGTTCCTTATCCTTAGTGATGAGTTCCTGCATTCGGCGATCGCGAATCATAAAATTCCTCGCCGCCGTATCCTCATCAACTAATAAAACAGGCACTAAATCCTCTTCTGAAGAAGCGACTAATTCCAAAGCCTCAATAATATTAGCAGCTTGCGACGTGCTACCGCTCGCATTTTCAGTATAAAATTGTGTAGTATCTCTACCTTGCGGCAAGTGGTTAATAAAAGGCGAAATATCAACTCCCGCCACACTTCTGCCATCTTCCGCTCTAATTTTCACCGCCGCCGGATTAGTCACCACAAATTCCCGACCATCTCCCGGAATTCGGTTGTAAACTCCCAACTCTATCGCCCTGAGTAAAGTTGATTTGCCGTGATAGCCGCCGCCAACAATCAAAGTAAGGCCAGCGGGAATACCCATACCGGAAATCAAACCGCGATTCGGACAATTAAACTCAACTTTTAACGACGGCGGCGACTGAAAAGCCACAGAATTATTTAACAAAGGACGGTTGTCAACACCGCTGCGGCGGGGTAAAATAGAACCGTCAGCAACAAACGCAACTAATCCGTTTTCAGCTAACTGCTGCCGCAGCCAGTCAGCATCTTCTACAGTTTCAACGTGACGGCGACATTCCGCAGCATTTAAGTTAGCATACTTCAGAGAATTGCTGACAATTTGCGGGATATCTTCGCACAGCATTTCAGCAGCTTGTCGCCCTAAAATACTGCGTCCACTCGCTGGAAGTCCGACGGCAAATCGCAGTTCAACTCCTCCTAAATCTTCAATATCGGATGTATGTGAGGAAATGATAAATGCGGAAGTTCGCTCTAAAACTTCTTGTCCGAAGCGAGTCACTGCAATCAAACCGCTTTT